>JBARVK010000144.1:0-10995 GCA_049646225.1 Nodosilinea sp. | reverse complement strand
ATAGTGATTTGAGTGATTAGGAGGCACATGAATACGTATAAGCTGAGGCTGAGGCGGCTGAGACCTCGCAACTTGAGGCGAGAGTGGTTGGCCAATCCCAAGGCTGATATCCTGGCGGGGGCCGTGGTGGGGCTGGCGCTGATACCCGAGGCGATCGCATTTTCGATCATCGCCGGAGTCGACCCCAAAGTGGGGCTTTACACCTCATTTATTATTGCCGTCACCACTGCATTTTTGGGTGGCCGTCCGGGGTCGATTTCTGCGGCCACCGGGGCTATGGCCCTGCTGATGATTGATCTGGTCAGCGATTGGGGGCTGGAGTACCTGCTGGTTGCCACGTTGCTGACCGGCATTTTGCAGGTTGTGTTTGGCGTACTCAGGCTGGGTCGTCAAATGCGCTACGTACCCAGGGCGGTGATGGTGGGCTACATCAACGCCCTGGCGGTGCTGATCTTTCTGGCTCAGCTGCCCCAGCTCACCGACGTGCCCCTGGCGGTGTACGCGATTACCGCCCTTTCTCTGGCCATTATTTACGGACTACCTCGGTTTACGAAGGTGATCCCCTCGCCCCTCGTAGCGCTGTTTGTAATGACGACGGCGGTAATTTCCTTGGGCATTGAGGTGCCTACGGTAGGCGACATGGGCGAGCTACCCACGACTCTGCCGATCTTCGCCCTGCCCCAGGTGCCCCTCAGCCTCGAAACCCTGCGCATTGTGCTGCCCTACTCGTTGACGATGGCGATCGTCGGGCTGCTGGCGTCATTTCTCACCGCCTCTCTCGTCGATGAGCTGACCGATACCCCCAGCGACAAAAACCGGGAGGCCAAGGGCCAGGGTATTGCCAATATCATTACCAGCTTCTTTGGTGGCATGGCGGGCTGCGGCATGATTGGTCAGTCGGTGATCAACGTGCAGTCTGGGGGGCGGGGGCGGTTGTCGACCCTGTGCGCCGGGGTATTTTTGCTGTTTGCCATCCTGGCGCTGAGCGGCTGGGTGCAGCAGATGCCGATGGCGGCTCTGGTCGCCGTCATGATTATGGTTTCAATTGGCACCTTTCGCTGGGCCTCTTTTCGCGATATGGCCCGCATTCCGCGCAGCGAGACAGCCGTGATGCTGACCACCATGCTGGTGACTATCTTCACCCGCAACTTTGCGTTGGGGGTAGCCACCGGCATTGTCATGAGCACGGTGTTTTTCTCGCGCAAAATTGCCCGGCTGGTGTTCGTCGACAAGGTGCTCAAAGATGACGGTAGCCACCGGGTCTACAGCGTGTCGGGCCAAATTTTCTTTGTGTCGATTGAGGAGTTTTTAGCGGCCTTCGATTTTAATGAGTTTGTCGATCGCGTCACGGTTGACCTCACCCACGCCCACCTGTGGGATCAGGGGGCCGTGGCCGCCTTAGACAAAGTCGTAAACAAATTTCGCCGATCGGGGGCAGAGGTGGAGGTCGTTGGTCTCAATGCGGCTAGCGCCACCCTGGTCGACAAGCTGGCTATTCACAGCCGACCTCCCGCTAGCTCCTTGACCTCAGACTAGAGAGAACAGCATGAAGCGCATCTTACTGTGTACCGACGGTTCACCCTTTGCCCAAAGCAGCTACCCCTACGGGGCGTGGCTGGCCCAGCGACTGGAAGCCACCATAGACCTGCTCTACGTTAGCGATGATCGGGGGCGGGCCACGGCAGAGGCGACCAACCTCAGCGGCAGCATTGGCTTAGGCGCGTCTGAAAGCCTGCTCAAAAAGCTGGTGGAGGTAGAGCACGAGCGGGCGAAACTTAACCACCAGCGGGCCAAGCCGATTTTGGCCACGGCGGAGCAAGTCCTGACCGCGGGCGGAGCAGCGTCGGTCAAGCTACTGCACAGAACGGGGTTTTTAGTCGACTACCTAGAAAACTTGGAGGTCGAAGCCGATCTGATCGTGCTGGGTAAGCGGGGTGAGTCAGCCCAGTTTGCCTCAGGGCACCTGGGCGCTAACCTGGAGCGCATTCTACGGGCCAGCCATCGGCCCTGCCTGGTGACCCCCCGCCACTATCAGCCCGTTGAGCGGGTGCTGGTCGCCTATGATGGCAGTCTCAGCAGTCAAGCCATGCTGGCGTTTGTTGCCCGGTCGCCCTTGCTTCAAGGGCTAGACATACACGTCATTACCGTGGCTAAGGACGCCGACCGGGCGATCGCCGCCACTGCTCTAGAGCAGGCCCAGCACCAGCTCCAGACCGCTGGTTGGGCCCCCGTTTGCACGCTGGCCGAGGGTGCCCCCGAAACGGCGATCGCGCAATACTGCCAGACCCAGGCCATGACGCTGCTGCTGATGGGAGCCTACGGCCACAGCCGCATTCGCCATTTGGTGATTGGCAGCACCACCGCCCAGGTGCTGCGCAGCACCGATCTGCCGGTGCTGGTCTTTCGGTAGCTTTGGGGGTCGCCATCGCTGCCAGTCCCCTGATGGCAGCGTGCCCAGGTGCTAGGAGTCGCTCTTGGTTTAGGGACGCGATTCCCCTCAGGGGACGCTTCGCGAACGCCTGTCGTATGAGGGCAATTAGGGAATAATAGTCAATATCACCCAGGATGACTCTTGGTAATGACTACGAGTAATGACCGTTTAGAACGAATAGAAGCTGCGCTTGAAAAGCTGGCCGAGGATGTGTCTGCGATGCGAGATGAGCAGTCTGCAATGCGAGATGAGCAGTCTGCAATGCGAGATGAGCAGTCTGCGATGCGAGATGAGCAGTTTCAGATCAGCAAGGTACAGACTCAGATGAGCGACGACCAAGACCGCGGTCGAAAATGGGAAGATCGCACCTGGGATGTCGTGAAATGGGTGGGTGGTATTTCTGCTGGTCTATCGATTAGCGCAGCCGTGGCGCTGGTGGGTCTCATCATTCGGCTGGGCCTAAACGGTCAGTAGCAACCCAAATCTGCACTGCAAAGCCGAATTCTATAGACCAAACTGTATGGACAAATGGTGTTTGTCCTGCGGTTATAAGGCGTTACTAATCCGGTTTAGGGATGAGAAGGTGCGATTATGCCGTTAGGCGGGCAGCGATGGTCGCCAACACCGACTGGCTAAGCGCGTTGTAGTCGTAGCCGCCCTCAAGGCCGAACAGAATGCTATCGGTGACGCCCAGGCACTGGCGGGTAAAGGTGCCGTAGTCTTGAGGATTGAGGTTAACGCTGGCCAGGGGATCGGCGGCGGTGGCGTCGTACCCAGCGCTGACGATTAGCAGATCGGGGTTGAACCGCCTGAGAAACGGAATCACCTGCTGCTCAAATGCTTTGGCGTAATCGTCGCTGGCGCTGCCGGGGGGCATGGGGATATTGAGCACGTTGTTGTGCAGCCCCGTCTCGCTGCTGTGGCCAGTGCCGGGGTAGCCGGGCAGCTGATGCAGCGAGCAGTAGGCGATCGCCGCATTTTCCTCCACCAGGGCCTGGGTGCCGTTGCCGTGGTGTACATCCCAGTCGAGAATGGCGACGCGGTGAATGTGGGGCTGCTCCAGGGCGTAGTGGGCGGCGATCGCCGCATTGGCAAACAGACAAAAACCCATGCCGCGATCGCGCACCGCGTGGTGCCCCGGCGGGCGGGCCAGCACAAAGGCTGAATGCCCTGTCTCGAGCACATAATCGACCCCATCCAGCCAGGCGCTCACCGCCAGCCGCGCCACCGCGTAGCTCTCGTCCGACACTACGGTATCGCCATCGATCTGACCGCCGCCCTGGTGGGCCAACTCGCGCAGGGCCGTAACGTAGCGAGGGTTGTGGAGTTGGGCGATTGGCCCATCTACATCGCGCTGCTGCACCGAAGTGGGCGATCGCCATACGAGCTGATCGGCCCAGGGTACCTGCTCTAAAGCCGCTACAACGGCCTTTAATCGGCCCGCATTTTCAGGGTGAAAATGGCCGGTATCGTGGCTTAAAAAATCTGGCGAATAAATAACGGCAAAATTAGCCATGGTAAAGGCGTGGTGTACGGCAAACTCTCGGGGAACAAACGATTAGAATGCAGGCCCCAACAGAGGGCAATCGAGGCCGCAAAGTATTGCGGAATCAAAGCTCTGCCACCCGTCTTTCTACCATAGCAACCTCTGATTTGACCGGGGGATTTCGTGCTAAAATATAGCTTGTATGCAACCCCAAAAATACAACTGATTAAGCGCTATTCAGCACCGCTCGGTGCGAGGGTCTGACTAGCGCTTTGTTGTTCGCAAATTCGGAGTTTTTCCGCCTATGGCAACCCCAGAAGAGCGCATCGTCCCGACCGATCTGCGCGCCGAAATGCAAAGCTCTTACCTGGAATACGCCATGAGCGTGATTGTGGGTCGGGCCCTGCCAGACGCTAGAGATGGGCTTAAGCCTGTGCACCGCCGCATTCTCTACGCCATGCACGAGCTGGGTCTGGCCGCCGATCGCCCCTTCCGTAAGTGCGCCCGCGTGGTCGGGGAGGTGCTGGGTAAGTACCACCCCCACGGTGACACTGCCGTGTACGACGCCCTGGTGCGCATGGCCCAAGACTTCTCCATGCGATCGCCTTTGATCAACGGCCACGGCAACTTTGGCTCGATCGACAATGACCCCCCGGCGGCGATGCGATACACCGAGTGTCGCCTGCAATCGCTGACCAGCGACTCGCTGCTCCAAGATATCGAGTCTGACACCGTCGATTTTGCCGACAACTTCGACGGCTCCCAGCAGGAGCCCGTGGTGATGCCGTCGCGGCTGCCTCAGCTGTTGCTGAATGGCTCCTCGGGCATTGCCGTGGGCATGGCCACCAACATTCCGCCCCACAACCCCGGCGAGCTGATCGACGGCGTGATCGCCCTGATCAACAATCCCGAGATCACCACCGCCGAGCTGATGGAGATCATCCCCGGCCCCGACTTCCCCACCGGGGGGCAGATTTTGGGCCGCAGCGGCATTCGCGACGCCTACATGACCGGGCGCGGCTCGGTCACCATGCGCGGCGTCGCCACCATGGAAACCATCGAGCACCGTGGCCGCCCCGATCGCGAAGCCATCATCATCACCGAGCTGCCCTACCAGACCAACAAGGCGGGCATGATCGAGCGGATCGCCGAAATGGTGAACGAGCGCCGCCTGGAAGGTATCTCCGATATTCGCGACGAGAGCGATCGCGACGGCATGCGCATCGTCATCGAGCTCAAGCGCGACGCCTACCCTCGCGTAGTGCTCAACAACCTCTACAAGCAGACGCCCCTGCAAAACAACTTCGGCGTCAACATGCTGGCCCTGGTCAACGGCGAACCCCAGCTGCTGGGCCTCAAGCGCATGCTGGAGGTGTTCCTGGAGTTTCGCGAAGAAACGATTATTCGCCGCACCCGCTACGAGCTGCGCAAGGCCCAGGAGCGCGACCATCTGCTCCAGGGGTACCTGATTGCCCTAGACAATTTGGATGCCATTATTGCCCTGATTCGCGGCGCGGCAGACACCCCGACCGCCAAGCAGGAGCTGATGGATACCTACAGTCTCTCGGAGCTACAGGCCGACGCCATTCTGCAAATGCAGCTGCGCCGCCTCACCGCCCTGGAGGCCGACAAGATTCAGCAGGAGCACGAAGAACTGGTCGCCAAGATCACCGATCTGGAAGACATTCTGGCCCGCCGCGAGCGCATTCTCGAAATCATTACCACCGAGCTGGGCGAACTCAAGGCCAAGCACGATAACCCCCGCCGCACCGTCATTGAGATGGACGACGCGGAGCTCACCGACATCTCGCTGATTGCCAACGAACAGGTGGTCATTCTGGTTACCGACCAGGGCTATATCAAGCGCATGCCGGTAGCCACCTTTGAGGCCCAGAGCCGCGCCACCCGAGGCAAGGCCGGGGCCAAAATGAAGGAAGACGACGGGGTACAGCACTTCATCACCTGCTATACCCACGACTACCTGCTGTTCTTTAGCGATCGCGGCGTCACCTACGCCCTAAGGGCCTACCAGATCGCCGAGGGCTCCCGCGCCGCGCGGGGCATGCCAATCGTCCAAATGCTGCCCGTTCCAAAGGAAGAAGCCATCACCTCGGTGCTGGCGGTACGCGAGTTTACCGACGAAGACTACCTGGTTATGCTCACCCAGGGCGGCTTTGTGAAAAAAACCGCTCTGTCGGCCTTCAGCAACATTCGCACCAACGGCCTGATCGCCATTTCCCTCGAAGAGGGCGACCAGCTCAAGTGGGTGCGATTGGCCCGCAACACCGACAGCATTTTGATCGGCTCGCGGCGCGGCATGACCATTCACTTCAAAGCCGATGACGACCAGCTGCGCCCTCTGGGGCGGCCCACCCGTGGCGTGCGGGCGATGTCGCTGCGCGACGGCGATGAGCTGATCAGCATGGATATTTTGCCCAGTCAGGTGGTCGAAGCGGTGGTCGAGGCCAACGCTAGCGACAGCGATGACGACGACGACACCACTGGCAGCGAAGGCGGTCCCTGGGTGCTGGTGATCACCGCCTCGGGACTGGGCAAGCGGGTGCCGGTGGCTAAATTCCGGCTGCAAAACCGCGCCGGTATGGGGCTGATGTCGATCAAGTTCCGCAAGCGCGACGATGCTCTGGCGGCGCTGCTGGTGGTGGGCGAAGGTGACGAGCTGATGCTGGTGACGAATCGAGGCATTATTATTCGCCAGCGAGTAGGCGATATCTCGATTCAGTCGCGCCCGGCTACCGGAGTGCGCCTGCAACGGCTGGATGGGGAAGATGCGATCGCGGCGGTGGCCGTGGTGCCTCCTGCTCTACAGGTTGAGGGCCTCGACGACGCTGAAGACGGCGAACCCACCGAGGCGGTTGTCGAAGCCATTGTCGAAGCCATTGCCGAGCCAGCGATCGAGGCTTCAGCCGAAGAAGAGTAGCGGCCATTCCCCGCCGCTGTGCAGATCATCACTGCCGATTAAATCGAACTGTGGGAGATGGCGGCCTCCTCTTTAGGTTAGGCCGCCCGGTCTGTTGCAGCGGGGAGATCGAGGGGAATGACGACTGTATCGTCAGGTTGACCCTGAAAGCTATCCCAGCGGTTTAGGTAAGGGGCGAGGTGGGCATCGCCCTGGGCAATTCTGTCTACCAACAGCCCTCGCAGCCGAGCTTCGTCCTCCGCGTACTGCTCGGGGCTCAAGAATCCGGCAAACCGAGCGGTTCGCAGCCACACCAGGTAGGTGCTCAAAGCGTCATACTGGCTTCGCTCAACAATGGCCCGTAGGTTGCCCTCCACCCACCAGTTGACCACATCAGGAGAGTCTGAGCCCACTGCCCCAGGAATTCCCATGGCCCCAGCTAGTTCGTGCAGGGTGGGGGTGGCAATGCCCCAGCCGCTGAGGGTCTGTTTTAGATCGATGTGGGCATCGCCGTGGCGGCTAAAGTAGTCGCTGCCCCAGCCCTTGTCGGCCCGGCGGCAAAACTCGGCGGCTGAAACTCCTGTTACCAAACCTCGCTGTAGCAAAATCGGTAGGTCAGTGGTCTGCGAATTAAAGCCCACCAGCTGAGGATGGTGCTGGCCGAGATAGCCTAAAAATGTGGCAATTAATTCTTTTTCATCCATCAGCTGGTCGCACTGCCTGGGCAGGGTAGTGAGCCGGAGATGAATCTCGCCGTTTTGCTGCTCTCGGATCACCGCTGAAACCGCGACTATGCGGCAGAGGGCTGTTTTCAGATGGGGTCGGGGTTTTTCTGGGGTAGCCCCAGCTTTTTCCCACATCACCTCAAATACCTCAGTATCCGCCATCGTCGCTGGCAGTCCGTAAAGCCGTCGTCCCGAAGCTGGATCGGGTGCCCACTCCAAATCAAAGGCGCAGACCTGACGACTGACAGATTTGAACATGGCTGCCCCCTGAGGACACTAAAGACCAGCTCAGGCCGATGCCTAAACTATCTCTAAGATTCCCAGGTCAGATGGTTTAGGGAACCTGCCAGGCCCGCTGATGATAGTCGTCGGGTTGGGGAAATAGGTCTACGGGTTCACCATGGCCATGGCCATGATCGTGTCCATGGTCGTGCCCGTGCCCGTGCCCGTGCCCGTGCCCATGATCGTGCCCGTGCCCATGATTGTGCGCTCCACCCCCGGCAGCAAGGCGAAACTTGCACATTTCGCAGTTCATAGCGACCTGGCCCAGATGGGTTTCGATCTCGCGATCGCGCAAAATTTGCATCAGCTGCGGATGGCTGCCCATTTCTGGCAAATAGCTCACCAACTGTTCTGGGTGGGCCGCCTGCTCTCGCTGGGTAATATCCAAAATTTTCTTGACCAGCACACCCGTAAATAGAAAGTAGGGCAGCACAATAATGCGCTTAGGATCGTACAGGCGGGCGCGGCGAAAACCCTCCTCTAAGCGAGGGTAGGTAATACCGATAAAGCAGATTTCGACGGTTTTGTAGCGGCTGCCCTCCCACACAATACGGGCCAGCTTATACACATCGCCGTTGGCGTCGGGGTCGCTGGCTCCCCGGCCCACAAACAGCAGCACCGTATCTTCGCGGGCAATGCCGTCGGGGTTGAATCGAGGGCTATCTAGCTCAGCCAATCGCTCCTGCCAGAGCTGAATAATCGACGGAGTAATGCCAAAGTG
The DNA here is from genome assembly GCA_049646225.1 of Nodosilinea sp. Classification (GTDB taxonomy): domain Bacteria; phylum Cyanobacteriota; class Cyanobacteriia; order Phormidesmidales; family Phormidesmidaceae; genus Nodosilinea. Next base: position 2,433 of record JBARVK010000144.1, on the reverse strand, counting down.
GCGACCGTAGTGGAAGGTCACCTGGGGGTGGCGCTGGCGAGCGCGATCGAGCTCGTTAGTGACGTCAAACTTGTTGTGGCGGGCGGCAAACAGCAAAATCGGCAGCACCGAAATATCGGTGTAGCCTTTCTCTACGCACAGGTCAACTCCATCCTGGATGGTCGGCTCACTCAGCTCTAAAAAGCAGGGAATCACCGGACGAGAGGTGTCGAGGGCCTGGTAGGCCGCAGCGAAGTCGAGCACGCGATCGCGCCCGTCACTATCTCGGCTGCCGTGGCCCACCAGCAGCAGCGGCCGCTGGCTGGGCAGGGGCGACCAGCGATCGGGGGCACTGGGAGAAAAATCGGTGAGGGTTGTAATAATGGGGGCGATCGCCATAGGTACTCAACATGCCGCAGTGATAATAAACCTAACCTTCAGCTCAGTCAAAAGGCACCGGCATTGACAATTTGGACAGTAGCCGCCTGGGCAGGGGGGCAACGCTAACCTAAACCCGTGCAGACTTGAGAGCCAAATCCACCACCGGATTATCCTGAGATAAAACCATGATTGCCATAAAAACGCAGCCAGATAAAAATCAGTCTGCCTGGCTATCTTAGCCCAGAGCAGGGCGTAGAACCATCCTGGGGGTGGGCATTAACACCGCATTAACACCATGGAAAAGACCATAGATGATCAACAGAACACCTGGCCCGATGGCCAAAGGCCCGCTCTGCGCGAACGTCTACGCGGCCATCTCAATACCACCGATACCCTAACGGGCAGGGTGATCAATAGCGCGATCGTGCTGCTGATTTTTTTGTCTGCCGCCATTTTTGTCATTAAGACGTACCCGATCTCGTCCACCCTAGACTCCTGGCTAAACACTCTCGACTGGGTGATTGTACTGGCCTTTACGGTCGAATATGGGCTGCGGCTTTGGGTGGCCAAGCGTCCCTGGCACTATGCTCTCAGCCTTTATGGCTTAATCGATCTAATCGCCATTCTGCCCTCCTGGATTGGCGTCTTTGACATTCGCTTTCTACGATTCTTTAGATCACTGCGAATTTTACGCTTGGTTCATATTTTTAATAATCGGCTTTGGTTTGGCCAAGTTACCAGTGCCGACACCCTAATTTTGATTCGCATCTTATTTACGCTAGGAGCCATCATTTTTATTTATTCGGGCCTAATTTTCCAGGTCGAGAACCCTAATAATTCAAAAGACTTTGGCACGTTTTTAGACGCACTTTATTTTGCTGTCGTCACCATGACTACCGTTGGTTATGGCGATGTCACTCCCGTTTCCGAAGCCGGTCGAGGGCTCACAGTCATGATGATTTTGACCGGCATTGCCCTCATTCCTACCCAGGTCAGCAGCCTGATTCGGCAGTTGGGCAAAGTGGGGCAACCTCAGCACCTACCCTGCCCGGGCTGTGGGTTTACCCCTCACGACAACGATGCCCAATTTTGCAAACGCTGCGGTACTCTTCTAGAGTCCTAGACTTTGGTGGGGCTGTGATGGCATTCCATTTCTAAACAGTCTCTACAAGGCGCTGTCTCCTTGGTAACAAAACGTAACGACTATTGAAAAAACAAATATGCCTTTTGCCGGACCCGGTCTTTCCGGTACAATAGCCACCCAAAAGCCATGTCAGCCCTGTCTCTGGCGCTGGCTGCGCAGTTCATACGTTTCAGCTAGGCTCATTTCGAGCTAGTCCAACCCACCTCAGTTAGGACGTTCCATGGCTTCTGTGCTCCATCGCCCCACCGACGACGTCAAACTCTCCGGCCTGCCCGAAGAGGTCAGAGCAAGGCTGCAAGACCGTTTCAAGCTTGTCGTTCCTGCCCGCTCTGCTGCCGATCCCTCCCCTGCCCCTGGGCTTGATGATGTCCCGAGCGATCCCAATGTTCAGCCCATTGTTTCGCTGACCGATGTGGCAAAGATTTACACCAACGGCAGCAAAGCGCTGACCGGAGTCAACTTGACCGTTAACCCCGGCGACTTTCTCTTTGTAACGGGTCCCTCTGGGTCTGGCAAATCCACCCTACTCAAGCTGCTCTATGGCTATGAACGCCCCACGGCTGGCAGCATTTTGGTTGGCGATCAGCCTATTTCTAACCTGCGAGGCGATCGCCTCGCCATGATGCGCCGCCGCATTGGCGTCGTGTTCCAAGACTATAAGCTCATTCCCAAGCGCACCGTAGCCGAAAATGTAGCTTTTGTGCTGTGGGCCCAGGGCTTCACCCGCAAAGAAATTCACCGTCGCCTCTGGCCTACCCTCAAGATGGTGGGGCTCCAAGGTAAGGCCCAGTGCTTTCCCGACGAGCTATCTGGAGGTGAGCAGCAGCGGGTCAGTATCGCCCGCGCTGTGGTCAACACGCCGCCCCTGCTGCTAGCCGATGAGCCCACTGGCAATCTGGATGCCGATAACTCTCTTCAGGTGGTCAAGA
>JBARVK010000143.1:0-9499 GCA_049646225.1 Nodosilinea sp. | reverse complement strand
TCTCCAGAGTGGATTCCCGCATCCGCGGGAATGACGGCCCTAGCATGCTGTCTTGACCTGCGTGGCTATCGATATACTTCAGCGTGGATTCCCGCTTACGCGGGAACGACGGGCCTTTCGCTCGGCTCATGAATCATGGAGGCGCTAGGCTAGCCCAGCCACAACACTGTAGATAGCTTCAGTAATCTTCCGGAGCGGCAGCGGCTCAATAATGTAGGACGGCATAGTGTAGATCAATCGGCCAAAGGGGCGCAGCCATACGCCCCGATCCACAAACTGGGGCTGCACCACGGCCATATCCACCGGGTCGTGCAGTTCGACCACGCCGATCGCCCCCAGCACCCGCACATCCTTTACCGCTGGCAAGTCGCGGCAGGGGGCTAGCTCCTGCTTGAGCTGGGCTTCGATGGTACTTATCCTGGCAGCCCAGTCATAGCTTTCCAGCAGAGTTAGGTTTTCCAGCGCCACCGCGCAGGCCAGCGGGTTGCCCATGAACGTGGGGCCATGCATAAACACCCCAGCTTCTCCCTGGGCAAAGGTTCCGCTGATGTCGCTAGTGGTCAGGGTGGCCGCTAGCGACATAAAGCCGCCGGTCAGAGCCTTGCCCACGCACATAATATCTGGGGCCACACCAGCGTATTCGCAGGCAAACAGCTTGCCGGTGCGGCCAAAGCCGGTGGCAATTTCGTCGAGAATGAGCAGGACGTTGTAGCGATCGCACAGCTCCCGCGCCCGGCGCAGGTACTGGGGACTATAGATCCGCATTCCTCCGGCCCCCTGCACCACGGGTTCAAAAATAGCGGCGGCGATCTCCCCGTGGTGGCGCTCCAACACGGCCTCAAAGCTAGCAATATCGCTCTCCTCCCACACCCCTTCAAAGCGAATTTGGGGCGCATTGGCAAAGTACTGTTCTACCAGGCTATTGCGAAACAGGTGGTGCATGCCGTTGACCGGGTCGCACACCGACATCGCCGCAAAGGTATCGCCGTGATAGCCGTTCCGCAGGGTCAAAAAATGCTGCTTTTGCGGCTCGCCCCGGTTGTGCCAGTACTGGATCGCCAGCTTCATGGCTACCTCTACCGATACCGACCCCGAATCGCAAAAGAAAACGTGCTGTAAGGGTTCTGGCGTTATCTGAACCAGCTTGTGGGCCAGCTGCACCGCCGGTTGATGGGTCAGCCCGCCAAACATCACGTGGCTCATATGCCCCATCTGATCCTGGGCTGCCCGGTTCAGCCGCGGGTGGTTGTAGCCGTGAATGCAGGTCCACCACGACGACATGCCATCGACCAGCTGTTCCCCTGTTTCTAGCTCCAGGTAGACTCCCCTAGCCGACCGCACCGCAAACACAGGTCCCGTTCCCGGCATCGCCGCATAGGGATGCCACACGTGGCGGCGATCGAGCCCCATCAACTCATCAATCGGCAGCGAATCCATAAACTGTAGGGTGCACTCGCGCAGCAGTGCACCGTAAACATCTAGGCCAGAAACCCCTTAAAACGTGGAATGCACTCGCGCAACAGTAAACTCCAAGACGTCTAGGCTAAAAACTCATTGACGTATCCCAGGTAAGTCGCCGGATCTTCCAGCATGGGAAAATGCCCTGTATTTTTTACTAGAGCATACGCAATCTTAGGATTTAGATCTGCTGCCGTACGCCCCATGTCTGCCGGGGTAATTTTGTCGAATTCACCCGCTACCAGTAGCGTTGGGGTGCTAATCTTGGCAAACTCGGCGGGCATCACCTCCGTCGCTTTCTTGCTCACTGACGTAAAAATGGTGCCCAAGGCGGTGTCGTAGTCGGCATTTAAGAAATCTTCTAAAAATGCTAACTTCTCTGCATCGGGGATAGGCCGCTTGAGAAACCGGGCCATAAAAAAGCGGGGTGCCAGTGGTATTTTGGCCAGCCACTGGGGTCGAAAGGCCACAACATAACCGCCAAATTTATAAAACGCTTCAAAGGCCGCTTTGTCGTACTCAAAAATGCCATTACAGGTGAGAATCGTCCGCTCTACCAGGTGCGGATATTGATTCAAAAAGTACACCGCTACCGAGGCCCCCATGGAGTGGGCATTGATGGAAACCTTCGGCAGGTTTAGCGCCTTCAAAAGCTCGGCTAGGTCATCGGCATAGGTGTCAAGCTCGTAGCCTCGGACCTCCATCGCCGCCTGCTGATCAGGGGCAATGGTCGAGCGCCCAAACCCGCGCATGTCATAGAGTAGGCAGTCGTAGCGATCGCTCAGCGCTACCGCCGTGCTGTGCCAATAGCGAGCCGACCCCGCCCAGCCGTGGATAAACACCATAACGGGCTTGGCAGAGGCGGGGTCGCGCGGGGTATCGGTACCCACCCACTCGTAGTAATGGTTAACCTGGTTAATTTCAACGTAGGGCATGGCTAAGCAGACTCAGGCTTAGGCATCGACGAGGGATGCAGCAGCAGATCGGCGGTAGAGCGCTGCTCCACCATTTCGCGAGTAATCATGCAGCGCTTCAGGTCTTTGCGGGAGGGCAGTTCGTACATGATGTCGAGCATCAGCTCTTCAATAATGCCACGCAGGGCGCGAGCGCCGGTCTTGCGACGGTAGGCCTCACGGGCGATCGCCCGCAGCGCATCCGACTTGAACTCCAGCTGCACATTATCCATCCGCATCAGCTTTTGGAACTGTTTCACCAGCGCGTTCTTCGGCTCGGTGAGAATCGCCATCAGCGACTCTTCATCAAGCGGATCCACTACCGATGTTGCAGGAATCCGGCCAATAAACTCAGGAATTAGGCCAAACTTAACCAGGTCGTCGGGTTCCAGATGACGCAGTACGTCAGCGGTGCGCTTTTCGCGCGAAAACTGGCCTTCACCGGGCTGCACAAAGCCAATCGATTTTTTGCCAATCCGCTGTTCAACAATTTTCTCTAGACCGACAAAAGCACCACCGCAGATGAACAGAATATTGCTGGTGTCGATCTGAATGCAGTCCTGGTAGGGATGCTTGCGGCCACCCTGGGGCGGCACGTTGGCCACAGTGCCCTCCAGCATTTTCAGCAACGCCTGCTGTACGCCCTCGCCCGATACATCGCGGGTAATGGAGGGGTTTTCGCTCTTGCGGGCAATCTTATCAATTTCGTCGATGTAAATGATGCCGCGCTGGGCTTCCTCTACATCTAGGTCAGCGACCTGAAGCAACCGCAGCAGAATGTTCTCGACATCTTCACCCACGTAGCCCGCCTCGGTGAGGGTGGTGGCATCGGCTACCGCAAAGGGCACTTCAAGAATGCGGGCCAGGGTTTGGGCCAGCAGGGTTTTGCCGCAGCCTGTAGGGCCAATCAGCAAAATATTCGACTTTTGCAGCTCAATTAGGTCTTCGGGCGCTTCACCCTCGGCCCCTTGCAGATAGCTGAGGCGCTTGTAGTGGTTGTATACCGCTACAGAAAGCACTTTCTTGGCCTCGTTCTGGCCAATCACGTGCTCGTCGAGGTAGTTCTTAATTTCCCGAGGCTTAGGAATTTGGCTGAGGGAAATAGCCGGAGTTGTTCTGGGGCGATCGGCGGCGGGGGTATCGCGGCGGGGTACCGGCTGGGCGATCGCAGTGCCCGAATCAAACAGCTCTTCGTCTAAAATTTCGTTGCACAGATCCACGCACTCGTCACAGATGTAGACCCCCGGCCCCGCAATTAACTTGCGCACCTGCTCCTGAGACTTGCCGCAAAACGAGCACTTTAGATGGGAGTCGTACTTAGACATAAAAAATGACCCTAGTTAAGTGCAGTCATAGCAACAGTGGCTGAGAGCGTTTGCCTTTCTACAACATCGTCAATGATCCCGTAGTCTTTGGCCTCGGCGGCAGACATATAGAAGTCGCGCTCAGTGTCAGTCTCAATGCGATCGATGGGCTGCCCAGTGTGATGAGAAATTAGCTCATTGAGACGGGACTTGTGATAAAGAATTTCCCGCGCCTGAATTTCAATGTCTACCGCCTGCCCCTGAGCACCGCCCAAGGGCTGGTGAATCATGATGCGAGAGCTAGGCAGCGACAGGCGCTTGCCTTTAGCACCAGCACACAGCAAAAACGCTCCCATACTAGCCGCTAGGCCAAAGCAAATGGTCACCACATCGGGGCGAATTTGCTGCATGGTGTCGTAGATGGCCATACCCGCCGTGACCGACCCGCCGGGAGAATTGATATAGAGCTGGACATCTTTTTCAGGCTCTTCGGCATCCAGATAGAGCAGCTGAGCCACAATCGAGTCGGCGACTTCGTCAGTAACCGGAGTGCCCAAAAACACAATCCGCTCCCGCAGTAGGCGCGAGTAGATGTCGAAGGCGCGCTCACCTCGCCCAGATTGCTCGACGACGACGGGAAGCATACTGCGCACCTGCTCAGCATTCAAGGAAGACTGGCTCAAGCTCAAGATCGGGCTACTCAGAGGGTTCGATGCAATCATAGTTGGTTTGAGCGAGATTTCAAGGGTTTAAGGACATTGCTTTACGATAGCCCCATGAGCTGAACTCGGGCTGGGCCGACTGAGGCGTGATTCACTGCTCACACTAGTCGTTCTAACCGACATTATGCCCCAAATTTTTGGGTTCACGGGGTGGGTTCTCCCCAGTCGGTCTTACCGTTGGTTCCACAGGTGGCCTCACCTCAGACAGCCCTAGTGATTCAGCCCTCTAGCTACTTTTGTCAGTTTTTCTTGCTTTTAGACTTCTCTGCCGATTCATCGGTGTCTTCAGCAGCTTCGCTGGCAACGGTGGCCTCAACGTCAACAGTTGCGCTGCCAGCAGCCTCGTCTACGTCAGCCGCCTGGTCGTCTACGGCTGCCTCGGCTGCCTCAGGCTGTAAGGTACCTTCAGGCACCAGTTCGACGGTATTGTTCTCTGCCAGCCAGGCCAGGATTTTCTCCTGCAGCAGCTCTTCGGTGAGCACCTGTTTAAGGCGATCGGGGTCGACCTGACTAGGGTCTTCTACCTCAGCCATAGTCTCTTTAATTTTCGCCTGCAAAGCCTCGTCTTCAATTTTGATACCTTCCTGCTTGGCAACCTCGCCGAGGGCCAAGGTGCGGTTCAAGCGATCGATGGCCTCGGGGCGAGTGCGCTGGCGCATGCCGTCGACTAGCTCACGGGTCAGCATTTTGTTGACGTCGATGCCCTGGCGGCTAAGCTGCATGATGGTCTGTGTGAGCAGAAAGTCTACTTCTTTTTGCACCAGGGTATTGGGAATTTCGGCTTCCAGGTGCTCAATTAGGGCTTCGATCAGAGCCGCGTCTTGGTTAGCTTTAGTTTTCTCGGCGGCTTCTTCTTGATAGCGATCGCTCAGCGACGTCCGCAGTGCCTCAATAGTTTCAAACTCGCTAATTTCCTGGGCAAAGTCGTCGTCAAGCTCGGGCAGCTCTTTATCCTTAATTTCTTTTAGGGTGATGGAAAAGACCGCCGGTTTGCCCGCTAGCTCGGGTTGTGAGTAGTCGTCGGGAAAGGGAATCTCGACATCCTTAGATTCTTCTAAGGCCATGCCAATAATGCCTTCGACAAACCCAGGAATGAAGCGGCCTTCCTCCAACTCGACCTGAAAGTCAGTGCCTGAACCGCCCTGGAACTCTTCAAACTCACCGCTCTCGTTCTGGACCTTGCCGACAAAGTCGATCACGGCCACATCGCCCTGCTGGGCAGGCCGATCTTCAATCGGCACCAGGGTGGCCAGATTGTTCTGGTACTGGCTTAGGGTAGCGTCTACGCGATCGGGGTCGGGCAAAATTTCTTCGGCTTGCACCGACAGCCCTTTGTACTGCTTCAGACTGACGCGAGGCGGTACATCAACCGAGGCCTGAATGGTGATGGGCTGGCCCGGTTCGTAGGCACCGACCAGTTCTTCAAAAGAGGTTTTGAGCTGATAGTTACCGATCGCGTCAATGTCTTCCTGAGCGATCGCCTTGTCTACAGCGTTTTGCACCAGCTCTTCGAGCACCGCCGCCTTAAACTGAGGCACCCCTACCCTCTGTAGAAAGACCTGCTTGGGCACTTTGCCCTTGCGAAAGCCCGGCACGTTGACCGTCCGCATCATCTTACTCAACACCTGATCGTAGGTCTTTTGAGACAGATCGGCGGGAACTTCAATTTCTAGTCCTACCTGACTATCGGGCAGTACTTCCTGGGTAACTTTCATGGGGTCTTTTGCTAACTAGACGGCGACTGCGCACGCTCCAAAGTGGCCTGGAGAACTTTTGACGCAATTTATAAGCATACTCTATCGTCACGGCCAGGGAACGCCATGGCCAGGGCAGCTTTCCTTAGGTTGAGCCTAATAGTCCCCGCAGGCGAACCGCCAATCTAAGCAGTATGTCGCTATGTTGCCGCCAGGAACAAACTTTTTGGCGGCTGGGCCAAAGTGTTACTATCGGCTGATGCCAACGTTGAACGATTGATGAGGTAGCGCTGTGTCGGACGGGCTAAGAGTTGCGGTTTTAGGGGCCACGGGGGCCGTGGGGGCAGAGCTGTTGGCGCTGCTAGACGAGCGATCGTTCCCCCTCAAAGACCTAACCCTGCTGGCTTCTCCTCGCTCGGCGGGCACAACGCTGACCTTTAGGGGAGAGCAGATTCCCGTTCAGGTGCTGGGCGAAAACGCCTTTAACGGCATCGATCTGGTGCTGGCGTCGGCGGGCGGATCGGTTTCCCAGGAATGGCTGCCCAAAGCGGTGGCGGCTGGGGCCGTCTGCATCGATAACTCCAGCGCCTACCGCATGGATCCGACCGTTCCTCTCGTTGTCCCCGAGGTCAATCCCAAGGCGGTGCAGACCCACCAGGGCATTATTGCTAACCCAAACTGCACCACCATTCTGATGGCCTTAGCCGTGTGGCCGCTGCACCAAGTACAACCTGTGCAGCGCCTAGTTGTGGCGACCTATCAGTCGGCCAGCGGAGCTGGAGCGCGTGCTATGGAAGAGGTTAAGCAGCAGGCCCGCGCCATTTTGAACGGCGACGAGCCGGTGACAAACGCGTTTCCCTATCCCCTGGCGTTTAACCTATTTCCCCACAACTCGCCCCTCAACGAGCAGGGCTACTGCCAGGAGGAAATGAAGATGGTGAACGAAACCCGCAAAATTTTTGGTGCTGCCAACCTGCGGATTTCGGCAACCTGTGTGAGGGTTCCCGTACTGCGGGCTCACTCAGAAGCGGTTAATATAGAGTTTGAGGCTCCTTTTTCGACCTCGGAAGCCAAGGCGTTACTGGCCCAAGCTCCGGGCGTCAAGGTAGTTGAAGACTGGGATCGAAACTACTTTCCCATGCCTATGGAAGCTAGCGGTCAAGACGACGTGCTAGTGGGTCGTATTCGCCAGGATATCTCTAACCCCAATGCTCTGGAACTGTGGCTCAGCGGCGATCAAATTCGCAAGGGAGCAGCTCTAAATGCTGTACAGATCGCAGAGCTGTTGCTGGTGCCTCAACCCGTGACTGTGAGTCACTAATCTTCCTTAAGGACAGTCCGCACCGGGCGAACTTGATATAATCTCAGAGATATTAGGCCGAACCAGTTTAGATTTCGTAGGATGTAAGGCATTCGGGTGACGTATTTTGGCAAAGTGCTAACGGCAATGGTGACGCCATTCTCTGAAGATGGCTCCGTTGATTATGCCGTGGCTGAGCGCCTAGCCGACTCTCTGGTCAGCAACGGCAGTGACGGGTTGGTGGTGTGCGGTACCACAGGTGAGTCACCCACCTTGAGCTGGCAAGAGGAGTACCAGCTCTACAAGGTGGTTAAAGAGGCCGTAGCGGGTCGGGCCAAGGTTGTTGCCGGCACAGGGTCCAACTCTACTTCAGAGGCCATTACGGCGACTCGCCACGCCTATGAGTTAGGCCTAGATGGCTCTCTACAGGTGGTGCCCTACTACAATCGGCCCTCTCAAGAAGGGTTGTACCAGCATTTCAGTCAGATTGCGGCAGCTGTACCTGACTTGCCTTTAATGCTGTACAACATTCCAGGACGCACCGGCTGTGCGCTGGCGGTAGAGACAACGGCCCGTTTGGCCAAAGTATCGAATATAGTGGCTATTAAGGAGGCCAGTGGAAGTTTAGATTATGCCAGTCAGGTTCGGTATCATACCCCCGCTGAGTTTGGTATCTACTCCGGGGATGACTCGCTGACGTTGCCAGTGCTTGCCGTGGGCGGCTGTGGAGTAGTCAGCGTGGCCAGTCATCTGGTTGGTCCTCAAATTCAAAGTATGGTGCAGGCCTACGAAGCCGGCAAGACTCGGTTGGCCACTGAAATTCATCTGCAGCTGTTGCCTTTGTTTAAGGTGTTGTTTTTGACCACCAACCCGGTCCCGGTTAAGGTAGCGTTAGCCCAGCAGGGATGGCCAGTGGGCGCAGTGCGATCGCCTCTGTGCATGTCCGATGAGTCAGTCAGTCTTGCCATCGCAGAAGTGCTTCAGCAGCTTTCTGCCCAGGGTGTTCTCGTCCAAAGCCTCTAAATATGTGGCCAGTGGGTTGTTTTGGCGTAGACCGCTCGTTTCTACAAGCTCTCTCCAAAAACTAGCCCTTAGAAGCGCAGCCGAGGTTGACAAGGCAATTGATCGATTCTTTTCTTAGCTTTCAACAACTGAATACTCTGTTTATCCTCTCTACTGTGTGACTTTATCTATGGATTTATCTGTGCTGTCTACGGCCCTCGCTGCTCTATCTGCCGATGTTGCGACATCGACCTGGGCCTTAACGGTTTCTACTACGGCTACCACCAACGGCTGACTTTTTGATCCGCTTAGTGGCTGGGGAACGACTGCACCCGATGGAGTGTTGCGTCCTTACCTACGGCTGGGTGTGATTTAGCCCTAGATACCATTCCTTACTTTTTCAATTTTTTCACAACGATTGTTTACTACTGACGAGATTGTTTATGACTTCAAATTCCACCAATAACGCCTTGAAAATTATTCCCCTAGGGGGCCTGCACGAGATCGGTAAGAATACCTGCGTCTTCGAGATCAACGACGAAATCATGCTGCTCGACGCCGGGTTGGCCTTCCCCACCGATGGAATGCACGGCGTTAATATTGTGCTGCCCGACGTAACCTACCTGCGGGAAAATCGCCACAAAATTAAGGGCATGATTGTCACCCACGGTCACGAAGATCACATTGGTGGCATTGCCTTTCACCTCAAGCAGTTTGATATTCCAGTGATCTACGGCCCCCGTCTAGCGATGGCTCTGTTAGAGGGCAAGCTGGAAGAAGCGGGCATGAGCGATCGCACTGAGCTAAGACAGGTGCGCCCCCGCGAAACCGTGCGGGTGGGCAACTCTTTCTTGGTCGAGTACATTCGCAACACCCACTCCATTGCTGACAGCTGCTCGGTGATTATTCACACTCCCGTGGGCATTGTGATTCATACCGGCGACTTCAAGTTTGACCACACTCCAGTTGACGGCGAAACCTTCGATATTCAAAAGCTGGCGGAGGCGGGCGAAAAGGGTGTACTGTGCCTGGTTAGCGACTCCACCAACTCTGAAGTGCCCGGTCA
>JBARVK010000142.1:0-26034 GCA_049646225.1 Nodosilinea sp. | reverse complement strand
GGACATTCCCCGCACTCTAGTCGCTGTCTGTCATTCCCGTAGCAACGGGAATCCATGGGAGAGCAGGTTCTCCAGAGTGGATTCCCGCATCCGCGGGAATGACGGCCCTAGCATGCTGTCTTGACCTACGTGGCTATCGCTATACATTCAACGCGGCGACATTTTCTTGAATAAAATTGGCCTGCCAAATATTGATTAAACTCCTCCTGGACCGAGAATAGTCAAGGCTTTAAATAACTGCGAGTTTTGTGTTGACTGCGGATTCAATGGCTTCAAGCCCAAAAGACTGGCGCCATAAATACCGTGTCGCAGGGTTCGCTGCGGCAAAATTTGCCCTGCGAACGCTTGGCCGACGCTTGTATCTGAACAGGCAATAGAGGCCCGTCGAGGAAACCCTGTGGTTTAAATTACCCAGGTGAAACTACTCCATACCATCGTCGACGGGGTGGCGATCGACGTAATACCAAAAACAAGGATCGCTTCATGAATTCATGAAGCGATCCTGCCTAAAATGTGTAACCACAAGCCCTATATCGACGGGTACTATCTCTCGACGGCTAAACCCACCGGACAGGCCACGTTAGTACCGCCTAAGCCACAGTAACCGCCTGGGTTTTTGGCTAGGTACTGCTGGTGATAAGCTTCGGCGTAGTAAAACTCTGGGGCTTCCAAAATCTCCGTTGTGATCGGGCCATAGCCAGACCGATTGAGGGCGGTTTGATAGGCCTGGCGGGATGCCTCCGCTAGCTGGCGCTGGGCCTCAGAGTATGTGTAAATGCCGGAACGGTACTGGGTGCCCACGTCATTCCCCTGACGCATGCCCTGGGTGGGGTTATGGCTTTCCCAGAAGGTTTTGAGCAATTGCTCGTAGGAAATTACGGCGGGGTCGAACACGACGCGCACCACTTCGTTGTGCCCCGTCAACCCAGAGCAAACCTCTTGATAGGTGGGGTTGGGGGTGTACCCAGCCGCATAGCCCACAGACGTAGAATAGACGCCCTCTAGCTGCCAGAATTTGCGCTCAGCGCCCCAAAAGCAGCCCAGGCCAAATAGGGCCAGTTCCATGCCGTCCGGGAAAGGGGGAGTGAGGGGATTGCCGTTCACGTGGTGTTTGTCGGGCACCGGCATGGCCGCAGAACGACCTGGAAGTGCCTCATTAGCAGGGGGCATTTCAGACTTTTTGCCTTTGCCTAAACCAAAGAAAACCATAGGTAATGTTTGCGATATGTATAGAAGCGTTGACTAAACTATAGCGTTAACCTCTCAACAGTCCCAAGTGGGGATAACCCTATGGGGCTGAGGCCCATGACCAGGTCGCGCAGCATGCCCAGCACGCGAACGGCCTGGGCACGGAGATGCTTACGAGTTGACTTCAGCGGTGGTCAGAAGACTGGCTACGCTAACGCCCTTGGGCAGGGGCTATGGGTAGTGGCGATCGAGGCGCAGCACGGTTTCTAACAGCACGTTGGCACCATTGGTGCATTCTTCCGGGGTGGTGTACTCTACCTCCGAGTGGCTAAAGCCACCTTCGCTGGGCACAAAAATCATGGCCATATCGGTGAATCGGCCGATTTCGAGGGCGTCATGGCCCGCTCGGCTGGGCATGGGCATGTAGCTGAGGCCCAGGTTGCTGCTCACCTCGGCAATAATGGCTTGAATGTGGTCCGCCGCAGGGCTAGGGGCGACATTGAGCTGGGGCACGATCTCAATGCTGGTGTCGGTATCTCGGGCAACCAGGCGTATCTCTTCCTTAAGGTCATCGATCAGATCGTTGATGATCAATTGATTGAGGTCGCGCACGTCAACGCTGCACTGCACCTGGCCGGGCACAATATTGTCGGCGTTGGGCCACACCTGTAGGGCACCTACGGTAGCCACCTGTTGGCCAGGGGGGCGTTTGCCTAAACGGTTGACAGCCAGTACCACCTGAGCGGCCGCCACCAAAGCATCCTGGCGCTGATCCATCGGGGTGGTGCCCGCGTGGTTAGGCCGTCCAGTGATATGGATTTGATACCGCTGCATGCCAACGATGCCCTGCACTACGCCAATCTGTTTCTGGGCTGTTTCCAGTACCCCACCCTGTTCGACGTGGAGTTCGACAAAGGCGCAGATGTCGTCGCGGGTGCGGCGAGAGAGGGGAAGCTCGGCCCAGTTGCCACCGGCTGCATTAACGCACAGGTCCATGGGACGACCATCTTTGCGGTGGTAGTCAGCGGCATCTAGCGAAGCAGTGCCGGCCATGGCGCGGCACCCGATCATGGTGTCTTCTTCGTCGGCAAAAACAATGACCTCAAAGGGGTGGTCTAGGGTAACGTTATTTTCATGAAGGGTACGGGCCACCTCGATACCCGCTAGCACGCCCAAGGTGCCGTCAAACTTGCCGCCGCAGGGCACGGTGTCAATGTGGGAGCCGGTGGCAATGGCTGGGGCATCGGTGCGGCCTGGGCGACGACCGATGAGGTTGCCTGCGGTATCGATACAGGTATTTAAACCCGCTTCGACCATCCATCGCCGCACCAGCTCGCGCCCCTGAACATCTTCTGAGCTAAAGGCCAGTCGACAAATACCACCGTTTTCAAGCTGCCCAACTTGAGCCAAGTCGTCAATGCACTGATTGAGCCGTTTGCCGTTAACGCTGAGGGTTTGTAGGAGGGCCATAGGAACTTACCGGGAGGAGTGATGTGAAGAGATGAAACGTTACTCCAGAAAACGTTACAGACCATCATAATCGATGATGTTCCTGTATACAGTCCATTGTATACAGGAACTAATGGACGTTGTGTTTAGAAAGAACCGTTTGGGGAAGCGATCGCAACCCCAAGGTACCTACCTGCGATGGCGGAACCAGTGAGGGTCAGTTAACGTTACCCAGAAGGCTCAGAACTATAAAACTGAGCAGAGCACTCCTATGTTAAATCCATGTTTTGCAATCTCGATTCGGAGGGTCAGCACCCCCTAGGGTGCATTGCGCTGCGCCCCCAGGAACCAGGGGTATTGAGTCAAGATTCGGGATTCATCGAGACAGCACTTTTTAGCCTGCTGATATCAGAGTGCCCCGCGGCTATGGAAAGTCCTTCAGCAGAGGCTCTAAAACTGCTGCAAAAACCGCAGGTCGCTGCTGTAGAGGCGGCGAATATCGTCGATCTGGTGCTGCACCATGGCCAGGCGCTCGACCCCTAGCCCCGCCGCAAAGCCGCTGTAGACCTCGGGGTCGTAGCCAACGGATTTGAGCACGTTGGGGTCGATCATGCCGCAGCCCAGCACCTCCAGCCACTTGCCCTGCCACTCTACATCCACCTCTGCCGATGGCTCTGTAAAGGGAAAGAAGCTGGGCCGAAACCGTACTGGAATTTCGCCGTAGAGGGCTTCAAGAAAGACCTTGATGGTACCGCGCAGGTCGGTGAAGGTGATGTCGGTATCAACCGCAAAGAACTCGATCTGGTGGAATACGGCAGCGTGGGTGGCATCGACGGTGTCGCGACGGTAGCAGCGGCCAATCGCCACAGCCCGCAGCGGGGGCTCGTGGCTCTGCATGTAGCGAATCTGCGTATTGGAGGTGTGGGTGCGCATCAGGTGGCCGTTGGGCAGGTAGAGCGTATCCTGCATATCGCGGGCCGGATGGTCGGGTAAGAAATTGAGTGCTTCGAAGTTGTAGTAGTCGGTTTCAACTTCGGGGCCGTCGGCGACAGTGTAGCCCAGCCCGACAAAAATATCGACGACGCGATCGATGATGCTGTTGATCGGGTGAACCCGACCCTGGGGCCGAAAGATGCCGGGCATGGTCACGTCGAGGGCTTCAGTGGCCAGTTGAGCCTCAATCTGGGCGGCCTCTAAGGCGGTCTTGCCCTGTTCTAGCTGGGTTTGAATGAGTTCTTTGACCTCGTTGGCCAAGGCCCCAATGCGGGGGCGCTCGTCGGGGGAGAGCTTGCCCATGCCTCCTAGCACCTTAGAAAGCTGACCTTTTTTGCCCAGGTAGCTCACCCGCATCTGCTCCAGGTCGTCCAGGGTGGCGGCGGCGGCGATCGCGCCCTGAGCCGCCTCCTTCATGGCCATCAAATCGGTTTCGAGGGATGTGGGTGCGGCGGTCATGCTAGATGTCAGGTGCAACAACAATGGGTGGGGAAAGATCGATGCCCAAGGCTAAGCTGGCGCTTTAGGCTTTGAATATTCTAGTGTGGCGGGGGAACAGTCATGAACATTCTGATCAGCAATGACGACGGTATTTTTGCCCAGGGCATGCGCACCTTGGCGACAACCCTGGCGATCGCCGGGCACCGGGTCACCGTGGTGTGCCCCGATCGCGAGCGATCGGCTACTGGCCATGGCCTTACTATGCACAAGCCGATTCGAGCCGAGCTGATTGAGTCGGTCTTTCGGGAAGATATTCTAGCCTGGAGCTGCTCAGGCACCCCCGCCGACTGCGTCAAGCTAGCCCTAGGTGCCTTGATAGACAGCCCGCCAGATGTCGTCGTCTCGGGCATCAACCACGGCGCTAACCTGGGCAGCGATGTGGTCTACTCAGGCACGGTATCGGCTGCCATGGAGGGGGCGATGGAGGGTATTCCGGCGATCGCCGTTAGCCTGACCAGCTTTACCCAGCACAGCTTTGTCCCCGCCGCCGAGTTTGTGTGCGACCTGCTCAGCGATGGCGATCGCTTTCCCCTGACCACGCCGATGTTGCTCAACATCAACGTGCCCGCCGTGCCCGCTCCGGAGATCAGAGGCGCAAAAATTACCCGTCAGGGCATTCGCCGCTATTTTGACCAGTTTGAGAAACGCATTGACCCACGGGGCAAAACCTATTACTGGCTGGCCGGAGAGGCGATCGAAGAGATTGAAGATCCCCTACCTAACCAGGGCTGGCCCGCCGACGTAACCCAGTCTCTAGCGGCTATTCCCACCGATGTGCAGGCCATTCACGATCGCTATATTTCAGTAACGCCCTTGCAATACAACCTCACCGCTGTTGGAGATCTGCTCGATCTGGTCAGCGGCCCGCGATCGCTCATCCCCACCTAGCAGAACTCAACAGTACCCGGCAGGGGAGTCCGACCTGGCTCCAGGGCAGACTAGGATAAAGCTAGAGATGGAATCAGGTTTGCGGTGGGGTGTTTGGCCCACCCTGACCATTTTGAGCAGAGTTCATTACTATTGAAGAATCTCAGGCTGATGCTCTACCGTCAGGCACATTCTCCATCTACCCTCCTCAAAGGGCGAGGTTTCAGCCTCCCTGCCCTCACGATGCTCTACTTTGAGGCCCATTCTGCATTTATCCCTGCTAGCCTGATGTTCCACGCTTTTCCAATCCTGAGAGATTCATGGCTGAGCTAACCGAGCAATTCTTAGTCCGGTTTTGGGGTGTGCGTGGCAGCATCGCCTGCCCAGGGGCACCCACTGTCCGCTACGGAGGCAACACCTCTTGTATCGAGATGCAGATCGGCGGGCATCGGCTAATTTTTGACGGCGGTACCGGCTTGCGTGAACTGGGCCTAGCCCTGCTGGGCGAAATGCCCGTTGAAGCCAACCTCTTTTTTACCCACTCCCACTGGGATCACATTCAGGGATTTCCCTTTTTTGTTCCAGCCTTTGTGCGGGGCAATCGATTCAATATCTATGGTGCAGTGGCCCCTAATGGATCCACTATTGAGCAACGCCTTAATGATCAAATGCTGCACCCCAACTTTCCGGTGCCGCTGCAGGTGATGGGAGCCGACCTCAAATTTTGCGATATCGACGTTGGCGAAACCTTGCGAATTGGCGATATTACCGTTGAAAATGCCTTGCTCAACCATCCCGGTGAGGCCGTGGGTTATCGAGTGTCATGGCAGGGCCAAGTGGCGGCTTATATTACCGATACTGAGCATTATCCCGATCGGCTAGACGATAACGTTTTGTGGCTGGCTCGCAATGCCGACGTCATGATCTACGACTCCACTTACACCAACGATGAGTACCACGATCCCAAATCTAGCAAAGTAGGCTGGGGCCATTCCACCTGGCAAGAGGCCGTCAAGGTGGCCAAAGCCGCTGGCGTAAAGACCCTGGTCATCTTTCATCATGACCCTGCCCACGACGATGACTTTATGGATCAAATAGCGGCTCAGACCAAAGCCGTATTTCCTGGGGCCGTGGTGGCCCGTGAAGGGTTGGTCTTGAACCTCACAGCCTCTGCCCACGCTCCGGTGCCCTCCCAGCTGACTGGCAGCTAGTACTCAGTAGCGGACGTTTGGAGACTATTGCTGAAAACTAGGAGCAGGGGAGCTAGGAGAGCCCTACCCGATGGGTATTGGCTCAAGGCAAACCCAGCAGGAGGTCGGCTCTAGGCGATCGGCAGATCGACTTCCGTGCGGAGGCAGCAGTCTGTGTAAAAATGTAAAGCGTGTGGATCACGTCTTCCCTTGCGACAGCGATTACCCCAACGGCCATTGCCCTGGGAAATTTTGATGGTGTTCACCTGGGACATCAGGCGGTCATCGGCTCCATTGTGCCCAAGTCTAGTCACCCAGACCGGCCCGTCGAAGCAGATAACGCCGATCGGGCTGGGGCTGCTCTACGGGGGTTGAGCAATCGTCAGCAGGGTCAGGTGCAGGCGCTAGATAGGGGGGCCAGATCGGCTGGGGCGGCAGCATCGGCAACGCCTGTACCCACGGTGATGACATTTCTGCCACACCCGCAGGAGTTCTTTTCGGGCCAGGCGCGCCCGCTGCTTACCCCTCTACCCGAAAAAGCCGCTCAGATTAGCCGTTTGGGGGTTGAGCAGCTTGTGCTTCTTCCCTTTGACCAGCACCTGGCCAATCTCTCCCCCGAAGAGTTTGTAGAGGCTCTGTTGATTGACCATCTCCAGGTCACCAGCATTAGCGTGGGCAAAGATTTTTGCTTTGGCAAGCAGCGTCGGGGTACGGTCGACGACCTGAAAACCCTGGCCGCTCGCCACGGTGTGCAAGTGCATATCGCGCCGTTGACCTGTCTGGGAACCGAGCGCATTAGCAGCTCGCGCATTCGCCAGGCTTTAGCCACAGCCGATTTAGCAACGGTGCGGGCGCTGCTGGGCAGGCCTTACAGCCTCACGGGTCGGGTGGTGCAAGGACAGCAGCTAGGGCGAACCTTGGGCTTTCCAACGGCGAACCTGCGGCTACCGACTGAGAAATTCTTGCCCCAAACCGGGGTTTACAGCGTTTGGGTGCAGGGGGCGGCTCAAACGCCTTACAACTGGGTACCCGGCGTGATGAACTTGGGCCGCAGGCCGACGGTCAACGGGTTAGGCCTGACCGCCGAAGTTCATTTGCTGAACTGGTCTGGGGATTTATACGGCAAGACCCTAGAGGTGTATTTGCACAATTTCTTGCGGCCAGAGCAGACCTTTAACTCTCTGGCTGACCTCAAGGCTCAAATTCAGTGCGATGGTCAGCAAGCGCTGGAAGAACTAGCGCGATCGCCCGACTAGGCCAGTAATTAACCGTTATCAGTAGGCAGTTGGAGTGCGATCGGGGCATCATAGGTCTACGTACATCACCGCCAAGGTTAGCCAGGGAAGCTGACCGACGGGCCACGCAAAGATCTCACTCGAGACTTGGTATAGCAGAGGACAGCATGCGCGAGCGCATTGAAACACTAGTTCAAAATTTAAACAAGACCGTTGTTGGCAAGTCAGACTCGATTCGGCTCGTGCTGGTAGCGCTGTTCTCAGGGGGCCATGCCCTGCTTGAAGATGTGCCAGGGGTGGGCAAAACGCTGCTGGCCAAGTCTTTGGCCCGCTGCATCGACGGTAAGTTTCAGCGCATTCAGTGCACCCCCGACCTGCTGCCCACCGATGTGACCGGCACCAATATTTGGAACCCGAGCAGCGGTGAGTTTCAGTTTATGCCGGGGCCAGTCTTTGCCAATATTTTGCTGGCCGATGAAATTAACCGGGCGACCCCGCGCACCCAGTCGGCTCTGCTGGAGGTGATGGAGGAGCACCAGGTCACCCTAGACGGGCGATCGCGCCCCGTACCCGACCCGTTTTTTGTGATTGCGACCCAAAACCCGGTGGAGTATCAGGGCACCTTTCCCCTGCCCGAAGCCCAGATGGATCGATTTGCGCTGTCCTTTAGCCTCGGCTACCCGACCCAGGATGAAGAGCTCAGCATGCTGCAGCGGCTGGGGACAAGCACCTCGCCCTACGATATTCAGCCCTGTATTAGTCTCGATGAGGTCATGGCCCTGCGGCAGGCCTGTGCCCAAGTGAAGGTAGAAGCCTCACTACAGCAATACATCCTAGACCTGGTGAGGGCGACCCGCACCCATAGCGAGATTACCCTAGGGGTCAGCCCGCGGGGGTCTGTCGCTTTCCATCGGGCGATTCAGGCGCTCGCTTATTTGGAGGGGCGGAGCTACGCTATCCCTGACGACATCAAGAAGCTCGCGCCCCATGTGCTTGCCCATCGCCTAATTCCGTCTGGGCACCATCGGCCTCAGCACCTGGTGGCTGACCTGCTAGATACCACGCCTATTCCCTAAGCAATCGGTTTGATAGTCAACAGAAAATTCCTCCGGCAATGGTAGTTTTTAAGGCCAAACAGCCCATAATAGGGGCGGTGAACTGAAGGATCGCAATCTCCCATGCCAAGAACGCCCAGTGAGTACATTGTTCACATGTTGCTTGATGGCGGACACCACGAAGAAGTGCGCTTTTCCTCCATTCAAGACTTTCAAAAGTGGTACAGCGGCGAATTGATGCCCAAAGCCACCTCTGAAGAATTCATTACCGTGCCCTTACCCAAAGTGAACCCTGGCGAATACATGGTGATTCGCCCCTCCCGCCTGAGCGCTATTCGAGTTGAGCCAGTCTTTAGCTCTAGTGTTGAACGATTTTAATGGGTCATCAGTTTAGGTTCAGCACCAATCGTTGGCATTTAGTTCTGGGCTACGGGTCGCTAGCCTGCCTGGTCATGGTTAGATTGGCTCAGCCCTCACTGGCCGTGGTGGTTGAGTCTCAGACACCGCTGCGGGCAGAGCTTGCCAGCGAGGGTGCAACAGAGGGTGAAACCCCAGCAGAATTGCCGCTGCGCCCCCTGTCGGTGGCGGAGGCAGAGGCGGTATGGCCGATTCTGGGATTGCCGGACGATCGCCAGGCCTTGATACAGGCCATCAACCATAGCTTTACTTACCTAGCTACGCCTAAAGCCGCAGCAGACTATCGAAACTACTCGGTGCCGGGCATTACGCGCGATCGCGTGTGGCACAGTCTACAGCGCTTGCGTCAGCTAGCCGCTACTAGCCCTAACAATCAAGCCTTTCAAACGGCTTTGCGCCGAGAGTTTGTGCTCTACACATCTGTAGGCTCAGACGGCACCGGCACCGTCGCCTATACCGGTTACTTTGAGCCTCAGTACCGGGCCAGTGCTGTTCCTACATCTGAATACCGCTATCCCCTCTACCGGCGGCCCCCCACCCTAGAGACGTGGCCCCAGCCCCATCCTACCCGCTTAGACCTAGAGGGGGCCGATGGTTTGGCCGGTGATCAAGGCCCTCTAGCCGGGCTCGAACTGGTGTGGTTGGCTAGCCGCCTGGAGGCCTTTTTGGTTCAGGTTCAGGGGTCAGCTAAACTACAGCTTACCAATGGTCAAATCATGTCGGTGGGCTATGCTGGCCGCACTGAGTACCCCTACACCAGCATTGGTCGGGCCTTAGTCAACGATGGCAAAATCGATTCTGAGAACCTGTCTTTGCCCAATCTGATTGCTTATTTTGAGGCCCATCCCGAAGCGCTAGACCAGTACTTGCCTCAGAACGAACGGTTCATTTTCTTTCGCGAGGGCGACGGGGGTCCACCTACGGGCAGCCTCAGCGTGCCAGTAACCGCCGGATACTCGATCGCTACTGACAAGTCGCTGCTACCGCCCGGGGCGGCAGCAATCATTCAGGTGGCGTTACCTCAGCAAACCCCTGAGGGCGGTTGGATCAACCAGCCCACCACTCGTTTAGTGTTCGATCAAGATACCGGGGGGGCTATTCTTGGCCCGGGGCGAGTCGATTTATTTGTCGGGTCTGGTGCCCAGGCGGGGGAGCTGGCGGGGCGCATCAATACCCCAGGACGCTTATATTACCTGCTGTTACGCCCCTGATCGCCGATTGCTGACCTGGCGATAATCCCCCTACTCTGCCACAGTAGGGGTGTTACCCTATACGCCTATGGATACTTCCTTTGCCCTCACCCTACAAATTGTGCTGACCGTACTGGCCGGAGTCACAGCACAGGTCATTGGGGAAATAGCTAGGGTTCCCAGCATTATTTTTTTGCTGCTGTTTGGTATTGGTCTTGGGCCAGACGGCATTGGGCTGCTCCATCCCCAAGACTTAGGGGTGGGGTTAGAGGTCATTGTGGCGTTGAGCGTAGCCCTGATTCTCTTCGAGGGAGGGCTGAGCCTGGAGCTGAGTGAGCTGGGTCAGGTTTCGAATAGTCTGCGCAATCTAGTCACTATCGGCATTTTTATTACGCTTGTCGGTGGCGGTATGGCCGCCCACTGGCTGGGAGAGTTTCCCTGGTCCCTGGCCTTTCTCTATGCTTCATTAGTCGTCGTCACTGGGCCTACGGTCATTAGCCCGCTGCTGCGTCAGGTGGAGGTCGATCGCAAGGTAGCCACCTTGCTAGAAGGGGAGGGGGTACTCATTGATCCTGTTGGGGCTATCTTAGCCGTTGTGGTGCTTGACATCATTCTCAATGGCGATGCCGATCCCACCATGGTGGTCGGGGGCCTCATTTTACGGTTGGGTATCGGCACGCTGATCGGGGTTGTTGGCGGTGGACTGATTGGTCTTTTGCTCAAGCGAGCTAACTTTTTAGGCGAAGATCTGCGCAATCTGGTGGTACTGGCAGGGCTGTGGGGGATATTTGGGCTGGCCCAAAGCATTCGCAGTGAGTCAGGGCTTATGGCCACCGTGGTAGCGGGTATGGTAGTGCGCTGGTTGTCTGTACCCGACGAGCGCTTGCTGCGCCGATTTAAGGGGCAGCTGACCGTGCTGGCCGTATCGGTACTGTTTATTTTGCTGGCCGCTGATCTATCCATTGCTAGTGTGTTTGCCCTGGGGCGGGGGGCGGTGTTGACGGTATTGGTGCTGATGGTGGTCGTGCGCCCCATCAACATTTGGTTGTGTACTCGTTCTAGTGACCTAAACTGGCGACAAAAGCTGTTTTTGGGCTGGGTGGCTCCACGCGGTATCGTCTCGGCTTCGGTAGCGTCTCTTTTTGCCATTTTGCTGACTGAACGAGGCATTAGCGGTGGCGACGCAATCAAGGCTCTGGTTTTCCTGACCATTATTTTGACGGTGATGGTGCAAGGACTGACGGCTCGGTTAGTGGCCCGCTGGCTTGGGATTACCAAAGCTGATGCTGTAGGTGCCGTGATCGTAGGATGTAGCCCCTTGAGCCTGCTCATGGCCCGTCTCATTAAAGAATACGGCGACCCAGTGGTAATCATTGATACGAACGAAGCCACTGGTGCCGCTGCTGAGAAGGAAGGCATTGAACTGTTAATCAGCAGTGCCCTCGATAGCGATGTTTTAGAGAAAGCTGGGTTAGACAAGGCCGGTACCTTTTTAGCGATCACCAAAAATGGTGAGGTCAATGCGGTCGTCGCCCAGCGCGCTTTGGAAGATTTTCAGCCTGCCCGAGTCATCGCTGTGGTCCCTCAAGACAAAAGCCTGGGTGAACTGCTTGATAAGGCTCAGCTCAAGGGTGCCCAAACCCCTCGTCTTTCCCTTAAGCGGTGGAACACCTACCTCAACGATGGGGAGGTGCGTCTGGGTGAAACGCTGCTGCGGCAAGAGAACGCCGATTTGCAAAAGGCTCATTTAGCAACCCTGGTGCAGAGTGGTACGATGGTGCCTCTGCTGGTTGAACGGGATAATGCACTGCGGGTCATGCTGGGACAGGGAACCTGGGAGGTGGGCGATCGCATCATCTATCTATGGCATGATTCCAAGCCTAAGCTGCTCAAGCAGCTAGCGGGCGGTATTCAGCCGACTCGCGTGATGCTGGAAACTATACCGATCGTTGAGACGGTTTCGCCTCAGCCTAAAGGGCCGCTGCCAGAGGCTGAGGCCTTAGAAACCCTTTTTCCCAACGTGGTACCGTCTGCCAATGGGGCCACCCCAGAAATTGCGGCTGGCCCTACTGGCGATAGCCCCAAGATCATTGACCAGGATGGGGCTTCGGCGGCGGCTGATGCTTAGGCTGTCTGTCTGCGATCGCTGCTCTTTGGCGATCGGCACGTTTCCTCAGTCTACTCTGGCTGCTCAATGCTAGCGGTACAGCGGTGTCGTTTTATCCACCTGTATGGCCTCTCCATCTCATTCTTCTCAGTTAGGCACCCTCACCGGCATTGGTGTTGGGCCGGGAGACCCGGATCTGCTGACGATCAAAGCTCTAAAGTGCCTGCAAAGTGCTGATGTGATTGCGTTCCCTCAGGGGCGTAACGGCCAGCCGGGGATGGCGGAGCGCATTATCGCGCCGCACCTGACCCAACAGCAGCGACTGCCCCTAGACTTCCCTTACGTTTTAGACCAATACCAGCTTTCAAATGCCTGGCGGCAGGCGGGCGATCGCGTCTGGCAACACCTTAGCCAAGGACAAAACGTAGTCTTCGCCTGTGAAGGAGACCTGAGCTTTTACGGCACCTTTAACTATTTAGCGCTTGACCTAGAACGGCATTACCCAGCCGTAAAAATACATCGTGTCCCAGGCGTTTGCTCACCGATGGCGGCGGTCAGCGCCCTGGGCCTTCCGCTCACCGTTCAGTCTGACAAACTAGTTGTGCTGCCAGCCATTTATGCCCTAGCCGACCTCGAATTCGCGCTCAACTGGGCTGATGTGGTGGTCCTGCTTAAAGTTGGGTCAGTCTACAGCCAGGTATGGACGATCTTAAATCAGCGGCAACTGCTGGAGCAAAGCTGGGTTATTGCCAACGCTACTCAACCTAACCAACGCGTTTACAGGCCCCTAACGCCCTATGCCGATCTTGATTTACCCTACTTCTCCTTGATGGTCATTAGGTCGAGTGCAAATCCGCTACCCTAGAGAAGAAACAGGAACCCAAGCCTACGGGGTTAAGTCAACACACTACGTTTACAGCAGGCGCGCACTCGGCATGAATTCACGGATGTCACCTAGGCTCAACCAGCTACTCACCACCCTGCGTCAACCCCAATGGATTGCAGCCATTGTATCGCTAGGGGTTCACGGGGCTTTATTTGCGGCAGGCCCTTCCTTCTCTAGCCTAAACGCGACTAACCTAGGCGGCAGCAGCTCAGAGCTAGAAGAGCGTCGAGTGCCGCTCATTGAGCTTACTCCTGAAGAACAGGGCCGTCTCCCAGACTTCTCGGCCCCTACCTACTCGCTATTGCCAGGCAGCAACGACGATTTATTCAGCCTGTTTCCACCCTCAGGAGATAGCCTGCCCCTCAATCCGGGCTCAGATTTTGGTGCATCTATTAAAATACCAACGCCTCAGATTCCCTCTAGCTCATCTTCAACGGGTATTTCTCCCTACACATCTCCTGGACGTTCCACCATCAGGCTTTCTCCCCGTGGCTCGACTACCCTCCCTTCTTTACCCAGCAGTGGTGCCTTAGGACGACGATCTAACGCTACTGCTCAAGATACACCTCGAGCTTCGACGCCTACGGCGACCGCTCCAGAAGAAGCTAACGCCCCTGGGGCTGCTGATTTAGCCCCACGTCAGGGAGCGCCGGGAAATGTCGCTAGCAGCACGCCTTCAACCTCTACTGCTCCCTCGGGTTCCAACCCCTCAGAGACTGAGCAGGCCAACAACCTCCTAGCGCGCGTAGAATTTAGCGATGATCAAACCAGCGCAGCAGAGGTCGAAACCGCGAAAGCAGCCTGGCTGCAGTCGGTCGAAGCCAAGCTGGGCGATACCGTTGCCGAAGCCCCTGAACCCATCACGATTGAAGTCCCCTACAGCGGTCGGCTGTGCTTAGACCCCCAACCGACTGACGGGTTGCTGGGGGTGGTGGGTGTACCAGGTGAGGAGGATGGGCTTCAGCTTTGGACTGCCGTTCTTAAAAGCACAGGCTATCCCTTCCTAAACCAGGCCGCTGAACAGGCTTTGCAAGATCTACAGCAACAGGCCAATACAGCAGATGAAACCCCAATTGCCATCAATACCCGATACGAGGTGGTTGTAGAAGTAGACTACAACAGTCAGGATTGCATCAGTCGTGAGGCTTTGCTACAGTCTCGCACGGCTGAATCAGACTCACCCGCAGTGGAATAACGTTAACTTGGCTATACGTCAGTGCGCTGCTCCGGCTTTCGCCATTGGCCGTGACTCGTGACCTAAGCACAGTGACCATCGCTACCTATGTTGGCCTTCGAGGACTAGATCGCTGTGGTGTGGTTAGCGCCCTACAGATGAAAACTGCCTACCCGAAACCAGCGATATCCGTAGCCTTCGAGTTGAATTTCGCACGAGTCGTGCTGAACTGATGCGTAGGGCTTATCTCCCAGGAGATCGATCAGCGGTGTGGCCTCGTCGTCATTGAGCTGTAGCGCTACAACACAAGCTTCTTTCGATAAATTGTGAATGGCGATTACGGTGCCGTCTTTCCACTGGCAGCGATGGGCAAAGACAGCGGGGCAATCGGTATTAATGATGTCCCAACGGCCCCAGCCAAATTCGGGGCACTCCTTCCGCATGCGAATAGCGCGTTCCATCCAGTTGAGCAATGATGCCGAGTCGCGTCGTTGCTCAATTACGTTGAGCTGCGGATAGCCGTAGGGGCCTGCGTCGATCACCGAGCGCACCAGCGTTTCCGGGTCAGCGGTAGAAAAGCCACCGTTTTTATGGTCTGACCACTGCATAGGCGTGCGCAGCGCGTTACGAGCTTCGAGGGACAAGTCATCTCCCATGCCAATCTCTTCGCCATAAAACAAAACTGGCGTGCCGGGCAGGGTCAGCATCAGGCTATACACCAGGCGAATGCGGCGGGGGTCGTTGTCTAGCAGCGGTGGAAAGCGGCGGCGAATGCCTCGATCGAAGACCCAAACCTGGTCTTTATCCTGGTTAAATCGCCGCAGGATTTCGTCTTGTTCTTCAGGCGAAAGTTTGTCTAGGGTCAGCTCGTCATGGTTGCGCACAAAGTAGGCCCACTGGCCAATATCTGGCGGCTGAGGTTGACTCTTTAAGCCCCGGATTAGGGGTGCGGCCTCTTCTCGGGCGATCGCTAGCGTTAAGGTCTGATTGCCCATAAAGCTGAACAACAGCTGCATGCGATCGCCGTCGCCAAAGTAGTCGGCAATGATATCCATCGGCTCATTGACTTCGGCTAAAAGAATCGCATCACCTCGTCGCCAGGACAGAAAATCGCGAATCTCTTTGAGAAATAGCAGCGGATCTTTGGCTTCAGCGGTGTCTTTGATGCCCTCTAGCTCGATTAAAAAGGGAACAGCATCGACTCGAAAGCCAGAGACACCCATTTGCAGCCAAAAACCCATTACCTTATAAATTTCATCGCGCACCTGAGGGTTAGCGACATTCAGATCGGCTTGGTGCTCATAGAAGCGATGGAAATAGTAGGCCCCGGCTGCTTCGTTATAGGTCCAGGTGCTGTCTTGATAGCCCGGAAAAATAATCCCTTCGTCGGCATTTTCAGGTTTTTCCTCAGCCCAGACATAGTAATCTCGGTACTTAGAATGTTTGTCTTGGCAGGCTGCCTGAAACCACGGATGATCGGTCGAGGTATGATTGACGACCAGATCGACAATGATCCGCAATCCCCGCTGCTGGGCTTGACGAGTAAATTCAACAAAATCACCTAAGGTTCCCAGCCGCGAATCAACGCTGTAATAGTTGGTGATGTCATAGCCATTGTCCCGATTGGGTGACGGATAAAATGGCATGAGCCAGATGCAGTTAACCCCCAACCCAGCAATGTAATCTAGGCGATCAATCAAGCCAACAAAGTCGCCGACGCCGTCGCCATTTCCGTCCATGTAGAGTTCTACATCAAGGCAGTAGATAACGGCGTCTTTGTACCAAAGATCGAGCATGATCGCCTGCGATTTAGAACGTAGCCATCCTACCGTTATAAATAGCCGCCACAGTATCTATCAGCCGATACATTATATCTCCCAGTATTTATGGCATTACCAATTTAGCCGAGCGGTGCGGTCTGCATGGATGGCTCTACTGCGCTGGCCAGCTTCCGCAGCATAGCGGCGGTGGTATCGAAATCGACGCAGGCATCGGTGATGCTTTGGCCGTAGGTAAGCTGCCGCAGGTTATCGGGAATGCCCTGATTGCCTGCCTTCAGGTGGCTCTCGATCATCACCCCCAGAATGTGGCGCGAACCCTCGCGCACCTGAACGGCGATATCGTCGAGCACAGCGGTCTGGCGGTTGTGGTCTTTATTGGCGTTGGCGTGGCTGCAATCGATCATCATGCGGTGGTTGAGCTTCAGCTTGGCCATTTCTTCGGCGGCTTTGGCCACGTGGTCGCCGCTAAAGTTGGGGCCACCCTTGCCGCCGCGCAGCACCAGGTGGCCGTCGGGGTTGCCGGTGGTGGTGACAATGCTGGCTAGCCCGCTGTGGTTAATGCCCAAAAAGTGGTGGGGGCGGCTGGCGGCGACCATGGCGTTCATGGCGGCCTGCAGACTGCCATCGGTGCTGTTCTTAAATCCAATCGGCATTGAGAGACCTGAGGCCATTTCGCGGTGGGTCTGGCTCTCTGTGGTGCGTGCGCCGATCGCGGTCCAGGCAATCAGGTCGGCAATGTACTGGGGCGTCACCGGATCGAGCAGCTCGGTGGCGGCGGGCAGCCCTAGATGAGCCAGATCGAGCAGCAGCTTGCGGGCCAGGCGCAGGCCGGTATTGATGTCATAGCTATTGTCGAGATGGGGGTCGTTGATCAGGCCCTTCCAGCCGATGTTGGTGCGGGGCTTTTCAAAGTAGACCCGCATCACAATTTCGAGCTGACCCGATAGCTCGTGGCGCAGATTGACCAGCTTTTGGCCGTACTCGTAGGCGGCGTCGATATCGTGAACCGAGCAGGGGCCGACGATCACCAGCAGGCGTCGGTCTTCGTTGTAAAGAATGTGGCGAATGCGATCGCGGGCTTCGGCCACCAGGGTTGCTGCCTCTGCCGACATCGGCAGCTCGTGGTGCAGCAGCGCCGGGCTAACTAAAGGGCGAGTTTCAACAACGTGAAGATCCTGGGTTTGGTGCATTGAATTTGGCCTACTGTTGCCTATTGTTCCTAACGTTAACGGGGGCTCCACCCCGGAGCCATACCCAATAAAATGGTAGCGTACCTTACTCCCGGCTAAGGTTAGGCTCCGGTGATCGGTTAGTTAACCAACCGTGATACGGGCAGGGGCCTCGGCGGGCGACCCGAGGGGTGGCAGCATTTCGATTTCGGCGTCATTGTAGAGCACCATTGTGGTCGAGGCATTTTCCTCAAAGCCGATGCGCTTATAAAAGCCCTGCTGGTGAGTGGTCATCAGATAGACTCGCTCCACCCGGCTCATGTGGGGGTGAGCGACGAGGGTTTCTACTAGTCGGCGGCCCAGCCCGCCCCCCTGGTAATCGGGTGAAATCACCACATCCCAAATGGTGGCGCGAAACACCCCATCGGAGGTGGCGCGGGAAAAGCCAATGAGTCGGTCGCCGTCCCAGGCGGTAACGACGGGGTAGCTGTGGGCGATCGCGGTTTCCATATCGGCGCGGGTGCGATCTTTGGCCCAAAAGGCCGCCGCCTGAAACAAACCCACCAGCTGGTCTAAATCGGCCCCAGAAAACTGATCGGCGTACTTAAATTGAATAGCACTGCAATCCATCGACAACCTCTTCTCATCCCAATCAGGGCTAAGGGTTTAGTGAGAGTTAGCTAAATCGCAAATAGTCTATGGGTTCTCCGGCCTAGCTGCTGTTACTCAGCTAACGAGCACGGGGAGAACCAACCTGCGGCAAAGACGATTCTCAAGAGAACCGAGATCCAGCGGTCTACCGATTTGCGAGAGCAACGTCGAGGGTGCGCCCAGCGCCATGCTCTGTAGACAGAATAAACAGATATTTTGGATAACGGTATACCAAAATCAGAATTTCGTTGACAATGCCAGCAAGCCCTGACAACTGTATGCAGAGGTAGCCAACCGCTTGATTGAATCGGGGTTATGCAATTTGAATTGGGTACTCACCCCTGTCCCATGCCCCCTGAATCATGCCGGGGTGTGCTGCTGGCGCAGCTTCCACAGGGCGCTAGAGACTAAATTCGTCACCGCATGGGCCACAATCGGTACCAGCAGGTTACCCGTTAGCACCGCCCCGATCGCCAGCACTGCCCCGATCGCCGTAGCCCACACCACGTAGGTCCACTGTTGTAAACTGCTCAAGTGCAGCACCCCAAAACTAGCCGCCGACACTACAATACCCAGGCTATTGAGCCCAATTGCGGGCAGCATCACCCCGCGAAACAGCAGTTCTTCGCTGAGCCCTGGCAGCAGCCCCAGCCAGATTAAGTCGGGCCACTGAAGGGGCTGTAGCACCATGGTCAGGTAGGTGTCGGCACTGTAACGGTAGGCCGGCCACAGCCGATAGATCGCGCCGCTGGCCAGGGTAATCGCCAGGCCCAAGCCGAGGCCGATCAGTCCGTCCTGTAGCGACAGTCGCAGCGGCAGCAGCCCCGCCGAGTCAAAATACAGCCATGTTTTGGAGATCAGCAGCAGCACCACCGCCGTAACGCCCATGGCGGACAGCACTTGCATTCGGGTCAGAGGCTCAACGGGGGTGGGCGGCTGCGGTGTGGGGCTGGAAGGCGGTGGGGTCACAATGGGTTAAGCGTTAGGGGTGAAGGGCATTGCTATCTTAGCGAAGCGACGGGAGAACTCATTTTATTGAGACCTGCCTTTAGTCTGGAGCCGGTAGGGTTTTAGTAAACGGCCAGGTGAAGCAGACGGTAGTGCCACGGCCCACGGCGGAGATAATCCAGACGCGACCCTTTTCGGTTTCGACAATTTTTTTCACTACGGCTAGGCCCACACCGGTACTTTCAAAGTCGTCGCGAGCCTTGAGGGTCTGAAAGATGGTGAAAACTTTCTGGTGGTACTGGGGATCAATACCGGGGCCATCGTCGGTGACGGCAAATTCAAGCCAATTGCCGCGATCGCGCCAGCTAACCTGCACGGTGCCCCGATCGCGGTGGTGGTGCTTAATGGCATTGTTAATCAGGTTGGCAAACACCTGGCCCAGGGCGGTTTTGTGGCTGTAGAGGGTAGGCAGGTCGGTTGGAAAATCGACCAGAAACGACTGGGGCGGATCTAGCGAATCAACCACGTCAGTCAGCAGGTCGTTGAGATTGACTGCGACTATGCTGCGCTGGCGGCGACCCACCCGCGAGTACTCCAGCAGACCGTTGATCAGCGCTTCCATGCGATTGGCCCGGCTGTGCAGTAGCTCTAGCTGACGCTGGTTCTCGGGCGGTAGTTGGTTACCCAGGTCTTCGCCAATCCATTCGGCCAGGTTAGAAATAGCCCGCAGGGGCGCTTTGAGATCGTGGGAGGCAACGTAGGCAAACTGATCGAGCTCGGCGTTGCGCTGCTCTAGCAGGGTGGTGGTGTGAGCTAGCACCAGGTTGGTGTTAGCCAATTCGTCGGCCCGCTGTAGCAGCTCTTCCTGGGCGGCTTTGCGGTCTTCGATATTTTCAACGATGGCAATGAAGGCGGAGGAGCTAGCCGGGGTGTCGTTTTCAATCGAGACCGTTACCAGGGTCCACAGCAATTGACCATCTTTGCGCAGGAAGCGTTTTTCAAACTGACAGGAGATTTGGGCGCCGGTAATGAGCTGCTGATAATAATAGTCGTCTTGAGGCTTATCGCCCTCGTAGGTGATGTCCTGCAAGGGGTGATCGATCAACTCGTCGGCCTGGTAGCCCAAAATGCTGCAGAGTTTCTGGTTGACTTGAATCCACTGCCCCTGTAAGTTGACTCGGGCCATACCCACCGCGGCCTGCTCAAACACAGCTCGAAACCGCGTTTCACTGGCCCGTAGATTGAGTTCGGCCTGCTTGGCAGTGGTGATATCTTGCATGACGCCGACCATGCGCTGGCTGTATCCGTCGCTGACGTCTGCCACCCGACCGTAGGTGCTGATCCAGCGCCAGCTGCCGTCGGGCCAGCGGAGCCGATACTGCCCGGCAAACTCGCTCTGGGTGGCGATCGCCTCCTTCATTAGCGCTTGTATCGTCGGCAGGTCGTCGGGGTGCAGCCGCTCGGCCCAGGTCGCCGCCGTCTGCGGTATGCTACCGGGCTCTAGGCCCATAATGCGCTCGATCTGAGGCGACCAGATTTGGGTATCGCTGTCGAGGTGCCAGTCCCACGATCCCATCTGGGCGGCGCTGAGGGCTAAATTGAGCCGCTCTGCTGTGTCTTGCAGATCATCTTTTGCCTGCTGCAGGGTCGCGCGATCGCGCCGCTCTTGCTCCAGCAACGTTTCAATTTTTTGGGTGGCCTCCTCCAGCTGGGCCGTACGGTGTTGCACCCGCTCTTCCAGGGTTTGGTTGAGCTGCCGCACCTCTAATTCGGCGGTACGCAGATTGGCCTCTGCCTGCTTGCGATCGCTGATCTCATCTTGCAGCGCCCGATTCATATCCATGAGCTGGGTAGCATTGGGCAGGGCCAGGGCCAGCGGTAGCCGAGGCAACAGCTCCAGGGCCGTCGCCAGAGACACTAGCGCCGTGAACGCCTTGACCGCCCCCGCCACCCAGTAGGTTGGAAACCACAGTGTCCACACTTCGATTAGATGGGTGGTGCCGCAGGCCGCAATAAACGTGGCAAACAGCCAAAACAGCGGTTTGAAGGGTACATCGGGCCGTCGCTGCACAAAATAGACCAGCGCTGCCGCAATCATCCCGTAGGACAGGGCAATTAGCGCGTCTGACAGTAAATGTAGCCCCACCAGTTCGGGTTGCCACAGGTAGCAGTGCCCGTGGGGAATAAATGGCCCCGATAGCAGGGACTGCCAGTACTCAACCATTGGCCACATCCTTTCTTAAAAAGCTTGAAAATAGTTTTGAAGAGATTAAAGAGACAAGTCTACAGAGAGATGCACACGGTGTTAACTTTGCTGGAATACCATGTCCTTTGGCAGAGCAGGGCCTATCCTTAGATAGAGGCCAAAGGTACCTTAGCTCAGCCCGAAGATACGTGTCAGCTCTCTAGAGTTGGCGCATAATCATGAAACCTCGGGCAATTGCACGGCCCGTAGCTTTTTCAATGCCTCTCAATGCCTCATTTAGGGGGCTACTTATGACAGATATCCGCATCGTATTAATCGAAGATCATGACCTTACCCGCCTAGGTCTCAAGGCAGCGCTGCAGCGAGTGCCCGGTATGACCGTAGTCGGCGAAGCCGCCAACGGAGCCCGAGGCCTTAGCCTGCTTGAAACTGAGCATCCCGACATTGCGATTGTCGATATTGGCTTGCCCGACATTGACGGTATCGAGCTGGTAGAGCGCCTGCGCCAGTCCCAGGGAGACCTTGATGAACACCCTACTCGAGTGCTCATGCTGACCATGCACGACAGTGAAGCTGCTGTCATGGCTGCTTTCGCAGCTGGAGCAGACTCCTACTGCATGAAGCAAACCGAGCTCGATGATTTGATCGTAGCCGTGCGCGAAACCTATGAGGGTAACTCGTGGATTGACCCCGCCGTTGCTACCGTGGTTTTGCGTCAGGTGCGCAAAACTCCGGCCGGTGCCCTAGCGGCCAACAACCGTACCGTTTCAATTGAAGCGGTGGAGCCTGAGTTTGAGCAGATTTTAGAATCGTACCCGCTGACTGAGCGCGAGCTAGAGATTCTTGAGCTGATTGTCGGCGGGTGCAGCAACGCTGAGATTGCTGAGCGCTCTTACATCACTGTAGGTACCGTGAAGACCCACGTGCGCAGCATTCTCAACAAGCTGGGGGTAGACGATCGCACCAAGGCCGCCGTACGAGCGCTGCGATCGGGTCTGGTGACGTAGGTCTGCACGAAGGTTCTAGGGCTGCTCCAATTTTTTAGCTATGTCCCCAGAGTCATGGTTAGATAAATTCACAGCCATTTACAACTCTTAAAATTGACTTGTGATTCGGTTGTTAAACCTTGAAGCATCCCCTATGGATACCACCTCCTCTGCTCTGTTACCTACACTGGGTCAGCTTCAGCGTAAGCTGACCCAGCATTTTCAGCGGTTGTACCGCGAAAATCTCAATCACACTCCCGGCAAAATTACCTGCCAAATTCTGGATGACAAGCTGTTTTTCGTTCTCGAAGACTCAGTCACCAAGCCCGAACAGCTGCTGGTACACGAAGGTCAGCTAGAGCTGGCAAAGCAGGTGCGCGAAGATCTAGCTGTGGCGCTGCGTCCGCAAATCGTTGAGATGGTGAAATCGGTTCTCGACCGTCAGGCCGTTGATGTCTTGACCGATGCTACTCTGGCCACTGGCCGCACCAGTGTAGTCATTATTCTCTCTGAACCACCGGAAGCACGCCCAGCCGCCAAAGATTCGGCCAGCTAGCCATGATCAACGTTAAAAGGGTTGAATACCGACGTATCCAACCCTTTTAATATGGACGCGATCGCCCTTGAGCCTATCTTGGCCACCTCCACACCTAGACTATTGGCTGCGGCAGGCTGATAAATCGATTGATCAGGTGCTCTAGCGGCTCAATTAGAAAAGGTTTGCTGATGTAGTCGTTAAAACCTGCGTTCAAAATTCTCTGGCGGTTTTCTTGACCGGCTAGGGCTGTCACCGCCACCACAGGAATATCGCGGGTACTAGCATCGGCCCGTAGCTGCTGAATTAAGCTGTACCCGTCTACCTGGGGCAAGTGAATATCTGACAAGATTAGATGAGGATGCTGCTGTCGAGCAGCTGCGAGGGCGGCCAAACCATCAGATACAAAGTAAGTTTCACACGATAACTGTTCCAGAATGTAAGCCATTAGGGTGAGGCTGTCGTCATCGTCATCAACCACCAGCACAACCGGGGGCTGGGGGCGAACAGCAAGTGAGACGGGGGCTGAATTTTGCACCACCACAGGCGGAGTTCTCCATGTTGAGGCCACGAAACAGAGTTCTAGCAATGGCTATAACCCGCTTGGGAGGCACCCCACTCGTGGTCAAAAGAGCACGTAAAAGGACTGGCTTAAAGAGTTCAGGTCTACTGGGTTAGTGGCTTGGAAGGGTCAAGCAACATTTAGCAGAGCTAAGAAATAGAAACTTTCTTTAGTTTTGCTTAATCTTTGTGCATCCTAGCATAGCCTTCCGGAGGATAGAGGCAGATAGCTGATGAAGTAACGATCTTTAATTTCTCCGGGCTCCGTATATATACGCTTGTGTCCTCAGGCCGGTAGTCTGATGAATCTGCTATGGACCATGACCAGTCTAACGACTTATGCATCGTAGGGGACAGGGGGTTAGAGGAGTTGTGACTGTGACTACGGTCATTGAGTCAACTAAGCTGCGCCAGAAATATTGCTCTGGGACTCTAGCGCGGGCACGGCCCGTTTGCGCGTCTCCCTCACCCTAGGGGTTTTGCCCCTGGCCCTTCACGGCTTCGCCGCGCCAGGTTTGTTAGACTGTGAAAGTCCTACTGGCATTTCCCCTCACCCCACAAGGATTCTGCATGACGGTTGCACCCTTACCGACTCCTTTAATTAAAACCAACGACCTGCTCCAGCGCGACTACTCGCCTCCCCGCGATCGCTTTGATGCGGCCTGGGAAGCCACTCTGTCTAGCCTGCTGGGTTTGGGTCGCTCTGCCGGGGCCGACTTTGTTGAATTTTTCCTAGAGCGCAACAACTACATCAGCTGCCAAGCCGAGGACGACGCTATTACCAGCCTTTCGCCTCGCCTGGTGACCGGGGCCGGGGTGCGGGTGTTTGTCGGCAAGGCCGACTGCTACGTCAGTACCAACGACCTCACGTTTAACGGCCTCAAGGCCGCCCTCGACCAGGCGCTGGCCATTATGGGGTTGTCCCTGCCCGGCCCCCACGCCAATCTGGCCGAAATTAACCTGGAGCTGCTGCGCGACTACGCCACCGCCAAGGGCAAAGACGACTGGCTGGCCCAGTGCAGCTCAATGCAGGAAATGGGCGATGTGCTGCTGGCCGCCAATACCGCTCTGGCCAAGGAGGCCAGCCATGTGCAGTCGCGCCGCGCCGTCTATTTTCGCGACTGGCAGGAGGTGCTGGTGGCTGCCAGCGACGGCACCTTTGCCCGCGACATTCGCCTCACCCAGTCGGTGGGCTACAACCTGCTCTGCGCCGACGGCGAGCACCGCTCCTCCATTGGTCAGCGGGCGGGCGACACCAGCGACCCGGCTTTCTTGCGCAACTGGGACTTTGGTTCGGCCTCTGCCGACGTGGCTGAATCGGCGGGCAAAATGCTCTACGCCGACTACGTCGAGTCGGGCAGCTACCCGGTAATTATGGCCAACAAGTTTGGCGGCGTGATTTTCCACGAGGCCTGCGGCCACTTGCTAGAAACCACCCAGATCGAGCGGGGCACCACGCCTTTTATTGACAAAAAGGGGCAAAAGATTGCTCACGAAAACCTCACCGCCTGGGACGAAGGGATTTCGCCCGACGCCTTTGGCACCATCGATATGGATGACGAGGGCATGCCCGCCCAGCGCACCCTGCTGATTGAGAATGGCGTGCTGAAGAACTTTTTGAGCGATCGCGCGGGTTCTATGCGCACTGGGCACCCCCGCACCGGTAGCGGTCGTCGCCAGAGCTTTACCTACGCTGCCGCCAGCCGCATGCGTAATACCTATATCGCCCCCGGCGATTATTCCTTAGACGAACTGTTCGCCTCGGTCGAAAAGGGCATCTACTGCAAGCAGATGGGCGGCGGCAGCGTTGGTCCCACCGGACAGTTTAACTTTGCCGTTTCCGAAGCCTATTTGATTGAAAACGGCAAAGTTACCAAACCCCTCAAGGGCGCAACGCTAATTGGCGAAGCCACCGAAATCATGGACAAAATCTCCATGTGCTCCAACGATTTAGACCTCGCTGCTGGCTTCTGCGGCTCAATTAGCGGCAGCATCTACGTCACCGTGGGCCAGCCGCACCTCAAGGTTGACTCGATTACCGTCGGTGGACGGTAGGAGATGGGGAAGGTGAGGAGATGAGGAAGGTTGGGGAGATAGGGAAGTAAGCCCTCTGCTGGTGAACTGAACTCCCTGGTCTTTTAAGAAAGATAATCCCGGCTAGGAAACCTACGGCGATCGCACGCAGCTATCTCCCTCATCCTCCCCATCCCCCTCATCTTCCCTACCTCTCCACCCATCCACCCCCCACCCCATCACCCCCTTACACCCCACTCCCTATGCCCTCCATTCAAGACATTGCCGCCTACGCGGAATCTAGCGCCAAAAAACTCGGCATCTCCAAATATGATGTTTACGGGTCTTCCGTCGATGAGACTAGTGTGCAGGTCGACAAGGGCGACCCCAAGCAGGTCAAGGCCTCGAATCGCTCCAGCGTCATCGTGCGGGTGTGGAACCCCGACGGCAAAGTGGGGGTCACTTCCACCAGCGATGTCGATCCGCTGGGGATGGATCTGGCCCTACAAACGGCCCAGGAGGCCAGCGCCTTTGGCGTCAGCGACCACATTCCCGACTTTAGCCCCGAGTCGGTGGCCCCCACCGCCGATGTGGAGGTAGAGACGGTGCCCCCGGCCCCGGTGGGCGATCTGATTTCGACCCTGATCGATGTGGAGAAACAATTGCTGGGGGCGCATCCGGCGATCGCCAGCGTGCCCTACAACGGTTTGGCCCAGCGCGCGATCGATCGCTTTTACCTGAACAGTGCCGGAGCCTTGCGTCAAGAGGCTCGCTCCTACGCTTCGCTGTACCTGTACAGCAAAACTGAGCAGGAGGGCCGCAAACCCCGCTCCGCCGGAGCTATGCGGGTAGATCGGGGTCTGCCCCAGCTCGACATCGAGGGCTGCCTCAAAGAAGCCGCTGAGAAAACCATCAGCCACCTCGACTACAAC
>JBARVK010000141.1:0-7765 GCA_049646225.1 Nodosilinea sp. | reverse complement strand
GGTCAGGGAGCTGTCTGCCAGCCTGTTGCCGTCGATGGCGGCGGCGAGAGCGGCGGTGCTGAGGGTGGCGAAGGCGGTGAAGGTGGCGAGAGCGGCGCTGAGAGCCACGAAGGCGGTGAAGGCGGTGAGAGCCACGAAGGCGGTGAAGGTGGTGAGAGCCACGAAGGCGGTGAAGGTGGTGAGAGTGGCGGTGAGAGCCACGAAGGTGGTGAAGGCGGTGAGAGCGGCTCTCCTGTGTCCTCGGAATCGTCTGAGGCTATGGTGCTGGCGCCCGAAGAGCAGTTTGGCGATCGCCAAATCATTACCGACTTTGTCGATGCCCTAGTGGTGCCCAACTACGCGCAACTAACCGAGCGATCGGGTGCGCTATCGGTGGCCATTGTGGCCTTTGTCGAGTCGCCAACCGAAGCGACCCTAGCCGCCGCCCGCCAGGCCTGGTTGGCGACCCGTCAGCCCTGGGAGCAGAGCGAAGCCTTTGCCTTTGGCCCCGCCGCCTCGCTGGGGCTCGATGCCGAACTCGACGACTGGCCTCTAAATGAAACTGACGTGCAGGCGGTGCTAGCGAGCGAGCGAGTTCTCACCCCCGAGTCTGTGGCCAGTCTGCAAACCAGCCAAAAAGGCTTCCATGCGATCGCCTATCTGCTGTTTGGCACCGACGCCGACAAGACCCTCAGCGCGTTTACCGATCGCGAGCTAGAGTATTTAGCCGCCATTGGCCCGGTGTTTAATCAGACCGCCACTGCCTTGTTACTCAGCTGGACCGAGGGCATTGATGGATTTCCGGCCTATCGCAGTGAATTTGTCGAGGCGGGCGAAGACAGCGGGGCCTACCTGAGCGTGCAGGCTGCCGGAGAAGAAATTGTGCAGGGTATTCTCGGCATTTTAGACGAGCTGGCCAACGTCAAAATCGGCGAGGCCCTAGAGACGCAGAATCCCTTTCTGCTAGAGGCGCGCTTTGCCCAAAGCTCGCTGCAAGACTTTGAGGACAACCTGATCAGCGCCAAAAATGCCTACACAGGCGATTTCCCGGCGGGCAATACCGAGGGTAAAGGGCTACAGACCTTTGTGGCCTCGGTTGATCCGGCCCTTGACGCCAAGATCCAGACCCAGCTAGAGGCTGCCCAGGCCGCGATCGCGGCTATTCCCGGCCCGATCGAGACCAATCTGTGCAACCCCAGCGTTCGGCCCCAGATCGAAGCTGCCCAGGACAGCGTTCTAGCCCTGTTTGAGACCTTCGAGCAGCAAGTGCTGCCCCTGGTGCAGCAATGATCCGCGCTATGATCCGCTCCTGGCTTAGCCCCCGGTATCGGCGGCAACCCTGGTCTCGTCAACTAGGCCTGGGATTAATGGCCCTGGTCGCGGGCGTTGCCCTCTCGGCCCTGCTGCGATCGCCCGCCTCGGCCCAAACCCCTCGCCCCCAGGCGGGGGGTGACACCACCATCTACAGCCGCACCTCCCGCGCCTTTGAGCAACCTGCCCCCAACCTAGACGCCTACTGGGCCGATCGCCACGCCGTAGGCGATCTGGCCTTTGAGGCCGCCTTCGTTACCGCTCCGGCCCAGGTTAACCCCGGCCTGGGGCCGCTGTTTAACGGCACCGCCTGCGCCGGTTGCCACATTAAAAACGGGCGCGGTCTGCCCGAAAAAGGGCAGCGGGTAGTGCGGGTCAGTCAGCTAGAACCTGGCCACGGCGCGACACCTACCCAGGCTTATACCACAGAGGTTGAACCGCCTGGAGGCAATACGCCTGTGGTACCAGGCATTGGTTTACAGCTACAGGAGCAGGGGGTGTACGGCTACGCTCCCGAAGCCATTGTGCAGCTGGATTGGGATGAGCAGACGGGTACCTATGCTGATGGCCGCGAGTATCAGCTGCGATCGCCCCAGATCACTCTATTACAGCTTGATAACACCCCACTACCAGCGGGTATCGCTATCTCAAACCGAATTGCGCAGCCGGTGTTTGGGGCTGGTCTGCTAGAGGCCGTACCCGAGGCCGAGATTGTGCAGTGGGCCGATCCGAACGATCGCGACGGCGACGGCGTATCGGGTCGCCCCAACCGGGTGTGGAACGTGGTCGACCAGCGCCCCACCCTGGGTCGCTTTGGCTGGAAGGCCAACACTCCTACCCTGCTGCAACAGTCGGCGGCAGCCTACGTCAACGATATGGGCATTACCAACCCCCTCTTCCCCGACACCGATGGCCAGACGGATATTGACATGAATACGCTGGAGGCGGCAGAAGCTTACGTGCAGACCATTGCTGTCCCCGCCCGCACCCTCCTGGACGATGCTCGGGTACAGCAGGGCGAGCGGCTGTTTGCAAAGGCCAACTGTACCGCCTGCCACCTGCCCGAACTGCGCACTGGCGCTCACAAAATCCCGGCCTTAGCCAACCAAACCATTCACCCCTACACCGACCTGTTACTCCACGATATGGGGCCGGGGCTGGCCGACGGACGACCCGACTTTGAGGCCAACGGGCAAGAGTGGCGTACGCCGCCCCTGTGGGGCGTGGGGCTAACCCAAACCGTGCTGCCCTTCTCTGGCTTTTTGCACGACGGTCGCGCCCGTACTCTGGAAGAAGCCATTCTCTGGCACGGCGGTGAGGCTGAGCAGGCAAAAGAGGCGTTTCGGACCATGGCCGCAGACGATCGCGCCGCGCTGATTCGGTTCCTGCGATCGCTCTAAACTCTGATTTAGGATTTGTATAGGCCACCCAGGTCGCCCATCATCCTAATCGTCCTGGAGGATGTCGTTTGACTCCTGGTCTGAGAGCAACACATTCGCCACCTCTGGGAAATGCCGCTTCATGCACTCGTTGCAGACCCCGTGGGTGAAACCGACCTCTGAATGCTGTTGAATAAACGCCTCAACGGTTGACCAATAGCCTTGATCATCCCGAATGCCCTTGCAGTACGAGCAAATGGGAATCAGCCCAGCCATGATCTCGAGCTTTTCCAGGGTTTCAGCGAGTTGCGAAGATACCCGCTGAAGCTCCAGCTGCACCACCACCTGACGGGCTAGCGCCTCTAGGGTCTGGATCTGATGGTCATCTAAGGTTCTGGGTTTGCGATCGATCACGCACAGCGTGCCCAGGGGGTGACCGTCAGGTGAAATCAGAGGAACGCCCGCGTAGAAGCGAATACCTGGCTCGCCGGTCACCAGCGGATTATTGGCAAACCGTTCATCTTTGGCGGCGTCATTCACGATCATGACGTTTGGGCGCAAAATGGCATGGGCACAAAATGAAACATCCCGGTTAGTCTGCCGAGGCACCAGGCCCACCACAGATTTAAACCACTGGCGATCAGCGTCAACCAAACTAATCAGCGCAATGGGTACGTCACAAATGTAGGCCGCAAGCGACGTGATGTCGTCATAGGAATGTTCATCAGGCGTATCCAAAATCTTGTATTGCCTGAGCGCCTCAAGTCGATCAGCTTCTTGGGTAGGTATTTTGGCTCTCATCAGATTCCGGTGCTGCCATGCTTGATTTCTATAAAAATCATTCTAAAAAGCTCTCTAGAGAGAATGTAATCTGGCGACTAAGACTTGACAGTGCTTAATACACAGCGTTTACCCGACGTTGTTCAGACACAGCAGCCGCCAAAGCGGAAACAGATCGTAGAGCGCAGCTCTCGCGGATGAAAAGACCGGGCCAGAAGCAAGTAGCGAAGC
The DNA here is from genome assembly GCA_049646225.1 of Nodosilinea sp. Lineage (GTDB taxonomy): Bacteria > Cyanobacteriota > Cyanobacteriia > Phormidesmidales > Phormidesmidaceae > Nodosilinea. The sequence goes on along the minus strand of JBARVK010000141.1, from coordinate 4,085 downwards.
TGCGTACCACGCAAGATAGAGATATCCACCAATCTATTAATAAAGTGTTACATTTGTAGACATACAGTCACACAAGGATGTCGCCATGAATATCCGTCAAGAGTTACCTCTCGAACAGCAGTTCGAACTTCAGGTGTTTGAGCAGCAAGTCCAATCGCTCTCCCAAGAAGATGCTCAGGCTCTACTGGTGCAGCTCAAGGAGGCGATGCTGTATCAAACCACTACCTTTCGAGAAATTTTGAAAGACGCTTGGGGCATTGGTAAAGGCCCTGATTTTGGCCAAGAAGCCTTCGCAAAAGGTTAATGCCCGGTACGAAAACCGCCCACATTTGTAAAGCGGTTCTTGCTTGGAATTTAAATCGACCCATCGCCCGGTTCTCTTCAGTCCTTTGGAAGACGCCGGGCGATTGTTGTAGCGGGTTTTAACTTCGCTGTAGGGCGAGCACCTGGGCTGAGGTCATCGGTTCAGCGGTCATGGTGTAGAGTACACCCTCTCGCACCGAAACAAGATTTAAGTAATAGTCAGCTTCCCCCGGTTTGCTGACAGCGTACACTCTAGCCCCAGAGTCAATTGAGAGCACCTCACCAGTTACGTTGCTAAGCGTAAAGCCCTGGGCCTCTAAGCGTTCTTTGAGATCGTTGGCAGCTCCGCGCCAACTGCTGCTGACGGGGCTGCGCCAGCAGTCCGCCAGCCCTTCGCAGGCCGCCTGGGCCCCGTCGAGGTGGGGAAAGTTAGCGTAGAGCGCAGGGGGCTCGGGTTCAGCAGCAGCAGGCGGTGGGGTGAATGCAGGTTCAGGGGCGATAGCCGCTGGGGGTGCAGGTGGAGGTGCCGCTGGGGTCACCGCCGCTTGAGCTTGAGGAACAGGCCGCTGTGGTTGAGCCATCGGCTGCTGCACAGGGACCGGGCGGGGGGGGACAACATTGACAGCGGTGGGCGGTGCTGTCGCCGTCGGAGCGGGTTCCGGAGCGGTGGGCGCTTTGGGCAACACCGTCACAGCTACCTCGTCTAAGGGCTCTTCAGCGATCGCCTCTGGCTCGGTACTGGAGTCGGGCATGGCCACGACCAGCACCGCCCCGTGGGCCACCAAAGAGACCACAACGCACAGCGACCCCAGCCAAGAGCGCGACTTGCCCATGCCCCTTTGGTCTGGCTGGCGCTGCGGCTTGGGGGGGCGAGGCAGGGTAAGGGGTGAGGGGGCTAGTCTGGGAGTCATTGTCGAAAGGTGGCGATCGCAGATGCGGTTAAGCTAACAGGAGTTATTCCTTATAGGCTATTCTACGGCTATTTGGCCATTGCCTCAAGTGGCTCTGCCAGGGGCGATCGCAGCATAGAAGAGCGATCGCCTAGCGCCCATGGGATTGGAACCATCCGCCACAGTGTTGACCTTAATCGCAACTTTATCGGGAAACAGTCGCAATAAGCTGTACAATGCGATTTGACTTCTCAACGGGTTTGTCAAACCTGTATGTCAGGAACTGGGGTTTCCCGGCGGCTGCGTTGAGGCTTAATGTTTTGAGGTAACACCCTATGAAATTAGGAAGACGTGCATTTTTGGGGACGGGTGCTGCTGCTACCGCTGTTGCCCTGGGCCAGCTGCGCCAGCGCCCCGCCAGCGCTCAGTTTGGGTTTGGTCGGGGGCGGGCTGTCAACCTGTACTCGTCGCGCCACTACGACACTGACGACCAGATTTACGAGGGCTTTCGTGAAGCCACAGGCATTCGCGTCAACCTAGTTGAGGCCGAGGCCGATCAGCTGATCGAGCGGATCAAGAGCGAAGGACAAAACAGCCCTGCCGATCTTCTTGTGACCGTGGATGCCGGTCGCCTATGGCGCGCCGAGCAGGAAGGGATGTTTCAGCCGGTGACCTCATCGGTTCTGAATGCCGCTATTCCTGAAAACCTGCGCCACCCCGACGGACTGTGGTACGGTCTGACCAAGCGGGCACGGGTGATTGTGTACAACAAAGATACGGTCAACCCGGCTGAGCTCTCGACCTACGAAGCCCTAGCTGATCCCAAATGGCGCGGCCGCATTCTGGTGCGCAGCTCGACCAATATCTACAATCAGTCCCTAGTCGGCTCCATGATTGCCGCCCACGGGGCCGAAGAAACCGAGGAATGGGCGCGGGGTTTGGTGGCTAACCTTGCCCGCAACCCCGAAGGTGGCGATACTGACCAAATTAAGGCTGTAGCGGCGGGTCTAGGCGACATTGCGATCGCCAACACCTACTACTTTGCCCGTCTGGCCAAGTCTGACAGTGCCGAAGACCGGGCTGTGGTCGAGGGTCTAGGGGTGTTCTTCCCCAACCAGAGCGATCGCGGTACCCACGTCAACATCAGCGGGGCCGGGGTTGTCAAGACTGCACCCAACGCTGAAGCAGCGGTGCAGTTCTTGGAGTACTTGGCCAGCCCCGAGGCCCAGCGTATCTTTGCCGAAAGCAACAACGAGTACCCCGTAGTTGAAGGCGTAGCGGTTGACTCGGTGGTGGCCAGCTTTGGCGACTTCAAAGAAGACTCGCTCAACGCCTCGGTGTTTGGCAGCAACAACCCCGAAGCTCTGCGGATTACCGATCGCGCTGGCTGGGCGTAAAGCTTCTCGCCAGGCAACGTAACTAAAACCCCGGTTTCTAAGCCTACAGGTCTAGTTCTAGACCAGCACCAAAGAAACCGGGGTTTTGTATGGGCATAGTCACAGCCGCCATGACTAGGATGTTCATCCTAAATCTGCTTGGCTACCCCCGATACCCTTGGGCGAACCGCAGTTCATCCCTGCCGGTTGGCTTTTAGGGAAACGGAAGTATGGAATTCGGATTCGGTATAAGACCTGGCTAGACTTTTCAGCAAGTCTTGAACCTGCTGAATTAAGACTGGATTGCCCACCTCCTGGGCAATGACTAACCCCGTTCCCAGATAGTCTCGTGCCAGGGCCGACTGCCCCAACCCCAGCGCCACCTGGCCAGCGTTGATCAGGGCCTCGACTTCAGCGGCCCGGTTAAACCCTACCGCCAGGGTGCCGATTTGCTGCTGATAGTGATCAAGGGCGAGGGCCAAATTGTCATCAACAATCGCCGCCGCGCCGAGTTCGGCGTAGATAATCGCCAAAAAGGAGGCGGTTTGCTGAATTTGGTTGGGGTCATTGCCCTCCAGGTAGGCGGCTAGAGCCGGTTCGAGCAGAGCCGCCGCCGCCACCAAATTGCCCTGGTTGTAGAGCAGGGCGGCTCGCTGTCGCTGCAGAGCGGCCTGCTGGATTGGTGTTTGGGCTAGCCTCACCGACTCTGCCTCAGCGGACAGCGTCACAGCCGCACTCGCCGCCTGGGTCGGCCCAGCAGCAGCTAGCGTGATGAGCGAAAACCCCATTGCGATCGCAGCTATACCCTTGGCCATCTCAACCACCTTACCCAACATCTATAGTCATGCCGCTTATGCTAGCTCAGCGGCTCGGCTCCGACGAGTAAATCAGAGTAGCGGTCAGCGGTCATTTAAACCGACTGGGCCTGGGCGGGGTGCTTGCCTTCGCAAAACTCTTCTACCATTTTGCTGTTGAACGCAGGCAAATCGTTGGGGTTGCGGCTGGTCACCAACCCTTGATCGACCACGACCTCTTGATCGACCCAGTTGGCGCCAGCATTGCTCAGGTCGGTCTTGAGAGAAGGCCAGGACGTGACCGTGCGGCCTTTCACCACATCCGCTTCAATCAGGGTCCAGGGTCCGTGGCAGATCGAGGCGACGGGCTTGCTGTCTGCAAAAAATGCTTTTACAAACTGCACCGCCTGGTCGTGGGTTCTGAGCTGGTCGGGGTTGAGTGGCCCACCCGGCAGCATCAGGGCGTCGTAATCGCTGGCTTTGACCTGGTCGAGGGTGTAGTCAACCGGTATTTTGTCGCCTTTGTCGTGGTGATTCCAGCCCTGAATGGCGTCTCCGTGGGGGGCAACGACGTGAACCTGGGCACCGGCTTTTTCTAAGGCCTGCTTGGGGTCGGTGAGTTCTACCTGCTCAAAGCCATCGGTTGCTAAGATCGCCACCTTGCGGTTTTTCAGTTCTTGAGCCATGCTCATTCTCCTTAAATAGTCGTTCTAAATGTCTAT
>JBARVK010000140.1:0-2341 GCA_049646225.1 Nodosilinea sp. | reverse complement strand
CTACATGAATACCGAAGCCGACTGGGTCAACCTGGGCGAACTGTCGGTGCAGGGTACGCGTCACACCGATGTTCTGAAACTGTGGCTAACTTTGGCCCACCTGGGTAAGACCGGCTGCGCCACCCTGATTGATGCTAGCTATGCCCTCACCGCCCATGCCGTGGCCCTGATCCGTCAGCGCCCGTATCTGGAGTTGGCGAGTGAGCCAGACATGAACCTGATTTGCTTTCGGGGCTGCCCCTCGTCCCTACCGCCAGAACAGTGGGATGCCTGGAACGCCGGTCTGCAACAGCATTTATTAAACCAGCACCAAACCGTTGTGTCGCTGCCCTTGCTGCGAGGTCAGCGGTGGCTGAAAGCCGTGCTGCTCAACCCGTTCACTACGACAGCCCAGCTAAGTCAGCTATTTTTGGCCGTAGATGCCTATGCAGAATCCGTGGGCGGCTAGGGTAGCCTTGGTCAGTCGGGGCAAGGATCTCGGTTCTGAAGTGGCAAAATATAGCGGCAAATTCAATGCTGGGCTGCGCCCGTATGGCTACAGTAGGCGATCGCACGGACACCCGGCGGCCCATCCAAAAGTTATCCACAGCCGCCGAAAAAACTGTGGATAATGTTTTGAGTGGATCGGATAAAAACTATGCCTGAGGCCGAAACCCCTCTCTGGATAAGGGTTTGAGAGCAACCAATAAGACAGTGCTGAAAATTGAGCCTGTGGAAAATATTGTTGAAAACACGCTGGCAACCGCTAGCCTACCCGCAAAATTTTAAGCTGTATTAGTATCAGCCAGCCTCGGGTTTTCTATAGTCAGGAAGCCTTCCCTATCAAACTTTAAGCCAGATTACACCTTTTTGATCGGCGCTAAAGCTTGGGTTGAATCTGATTCATTTGGATTAGGCTCAGTCGGTGGACGGTTAGAATCGGTATGCTAAAGAAGCCCCAGTGCACCAGCCATTGGCTGCTGTACACTGACATTCACCGGGAGATTTTTTTGATGGTTGGAACTCAACTCGCCGCGCGGGACCTTTTTCGGGCGGCCTACGAAAACCGCTACACCTGGGATGCCGCCTTCCCCGGCTATACGGCCGATGTCACCTTTACCCACAACGGCCAAGCCCATACGGGCCAGGTTAAGGTCGGCGCTGACCTCAAACTTGAGGTGACGGGTATGGCCGATGAAGCGGCTCAAAAGGCGGTTAATGGCCAGCTGTTTGAGATCTCGATTCACCGGGTGCGGCGCGGGTTTGAAGACACCCACGGCAGTAATACCTTTAGCTATGGCGAAACCCTACCCGATGGGTCGGTAGAAATCCTGATGGGTGGCAAGTCCGAAGGCGATCGCTATCAGTTGAAGAATCAGGAGGTGACGATGGTACACCGCCATATTCACGGCGTGGTCGTCACCATTCACACCTACAGCAGCCACAACACTGGCTCGGGCTACCTGTCGCACCGCTACGACTCGGTCTACCACGACCCCAAAACGGGGGACCAAAAGGGCGGCCTCAGCGATTTTGAAGATGAGTACACCGAGGTCGGGGGCTACTACATTCTCTCTCGCCGTCTGATTGAAACCACGATCGAGAACGGTGCCGAGCCACAGGAAGACTCCCAGGAGTTTGTGTTCTCCAATATCGCTTTGCTGGCGGCCTAGACGCCCACCGGTTTGAATAGGCGATCGCTAACCCGCCCTGCCCGCTGAGGCGAGGGCGGGTCTTGAGTGGGCTTGGCCTTGGTGCCCATTGCTGGTTTGCCCATGGCGCTAGTTCGTGCCCAGTACCCTATTCCCCTACGGGGTGGTGCAGTCGCTGAATGTGCAGACGGCGGCGGCCCTGGCCATACATGCCTATATTGGCCAGTGGGGCATGGTCGAGTCGCCTTTCGCCCGCGCACCCTTAGAATGAAGATGTAGCGTTGATTGTGATAGCTGGCCTATGCCGCCCCGTTGGCCCCGTAAACCCACCCGAGAAGACCCTGCCTACCGCAAGCTGGACGATCGCATCAATTTTGCGGTGCATGTGGCGGCGTTCACTGCTGTTAATTCTGGGCTGTGGTTTTTTCACACCCTGGACCCCAACTGGGTTCCCTGGGTCGCCAAAGTAACCCTCACCTGGCTTCCCGTGCTGGTAGGCCAGGCTATCTATATTTTTGCGATCGCAGACTATTCCCCCGTGCCGCTATCTCCCTCAGCTAACCCTGACCCCAATGGAGAGTAATTATGTCTGATGCGTCTACCGCCCGAGCCATCGAAGCTCTGGCCGCAGCAATTGGCCAAACCGTTTACCTGGATGTGGCCAAGTGGCACCTGTATCTAGGGGACGCCAAGCTGCACACCCCCCTGGC
>JBARVK010000139.1:0-3023 GCA_049646225.1 Nodosilinea sp. | reverse complement strand
GCGCTCGACTTAGCCAGCCCCGCCCCCTGCTCGACAATTTTGACTGGCCCAGCCACCTGACTGGCCATTTCACCAAAGTTGGTAATCAGCATGACAAAGCCCCGCACGGTGCGCACCAGGGTATCTTGAAACTGCTGAGCCGCCAGGGTAAATACCTCAATGGGGTTTTTAGGGCGACGGTAGCCAAAGTCTCCGTTGGGCTGTAGCTGTACGCCAATCACCGCTGACCCGTCGCTGCCAATTTCGGGCGTTACCGAGACATCGAGCTGGCGATCGCCGCGCTGCACGGTCAGGTCGACGGGCTGGTTAGCGCTCTCTTTAATCAGCTGAATGAAGATGGGAATGCTCTCTTCGCCAGCTCCAAGCGGTTCACCATTAGCGGCCACCAGCACGTCGCCGGAGCGAATGCCCGCCTGACCGGCTGGAGAACTTTCGGAGATCACCTGGGGCACCAGAATGCCGGGCTGGGGGTTAAAGGTTTCAGGAATGCCAACAGCGGAGAACTGGGCCACAAACACCAGGTAAGCAAACACCAGGTTGGCGATTACCCCAGCGCTAATCACGATCGCGCGATCGAGAATCGGGCGATTCTTGAGCAGGTCGGGATCGTTGGTGGGAATATCGCTCTCAGGGTCGTCGTCGGGAAAGCCTACAAATCCGCCCAGGGGAATCGCCCGCAGGGAGTACTCGGTTTCGGCTCCCTGGTACTTCCACAGGATAGGGCCAAAGCCAATGGCAAAGCGATTGACGTGAATGCCCTGGAGCCGAGCGGCAGTAAAGTGACCGGCCTCATGGACAGCTACCAGCAGGGCAATGACCGCGATCGCAGCTAAAACCGACATAGACAAACCAATAGGTGAGAACAATTTCCCTATTCTAGCGTTGCTTCTCGCTCTGCACGGTGGGGTGTCCTCACCACGGCCTGATTCTCAGTCCTTTGGCTAGCTGCCCAGCTGCACACCGCCCGACACAAACCGCGCCGTCCATACCCCTAAATCGGGGTCGGGCAGTGCCGCCCGCAGTCGAGTAGCCAGGGATTCGGCCTCGGCTTCAGACTCAGCCAGGGTAAATACTGAAGGACCAGAGCCCGACATCAGCGTGCCCAACCCGCCCAAGCTGGTCATGGTTTCTCTCAGGGCAGCGGTTTTGGGATGGGCAGGCAGCACGATTTTCTCAAAGTCGTTGCAGAGATGCTGACCGAGATCCCTGGCGTTGCGCTGAGCTACCGCTCGCACCATCTCGCCCGATCGCACCTGCGACTGTCGCTCTTGCCAGCTCTGGGCATCGGTTAAATAGGTGTCGCCGTACTCAGCCCGGTAGGTCTGGTAGGCCCAGGGCGTTGAGACAAACTCTGACTCGTACTTGGCCAGTACCAGGTGCAGGTTGTCGATGCCGGGCAGGGGGTCGAGCTGCTCGCCCCGGCCCGTAGCAATCGCGGTCCCCCCCGACACGCAAAAGGGAATATCTGAGCCTAGCTCAGCCCCTAGCTCCTGCAATTCGCTCTGGGTCAGGCCCAAATTCCACAGCAGATCGAGCCCTACCAGCACGGCGGCGGCATTGGAAGACCCCCCCGCCAGCCCCGCCCCGACTGGAATCTGCTTGTCAATAGTGATTTCGACGCCGCCCAGCCTGGCCATCACCCCAGGGCAGCGATCGCTGACCAGCATCGCCGCCTTGTAGGCCAGGTTAGTGTCATCGGCGGGCACCAGCGGATGATCGCAGCGCACCCGAATCTTGTCGACGCCAATGCTGCGAACGGTAATGCGATCGCACAGACTGACGCTCTGCATCACCATGATCAGCTCGTGGAAGCCGTCGGGGCGGCTGCCTACAATTTCGAGGTAGAGATTAATTTTGGCGGCGGCTAGCAGAGTATAAGAGCGCATCTTAGGATTAAAACCAGAGCATCAGCGGGGGTGCTTCAGGATTGTATTACTCAGCGCCACCCACTGCTCAACACTGAGATCTTCAGCGCGGGCAGTGGGTTCTATGCCGAGGGCGGTCATGATGGCTTCTAACGCGTCGCGATCGATCGCACCTTTGAGATTGTTACGCAACATTTTGCGCTTGCTGCCAAAGCCCAGCTTGACCAGGCGATCGAACCCCGCTAGATCATCGGAGGGGGTAGTGGGCGGTCGCGGCGTAATCTTCACCACCGCCGAATCAACCTGGGGCGGTGGCTGAAAGGCCCGAGCCGGTACCGGGCAGACCAGCTTGCAGTCGGCTAAATACTGCACCCGCACCGACAGCGCCCCAAAGGCTTTGCGCCCAGGGCGAGCATAGAGCCGCTCGGCTACTTCTTTCTGCACCAGCAGCACGATCGCATCGTAGGGCTTTGGGTTGGGCGCAGCCAGGGTGCCCAGCAGCTTCTCCAAAATTGGCCCGGTGATGTAGTAGGGAATATTGGCGACGACCTTATTGGGCAGGCCATAGTCAAAGTGTTTGTCTCGCGAGACGGCAGCAATGTCTAGCTCTAGAATGTCGCTCGGCACCAGGCGAAAGTTGTCGTGCTTGGCAAACTGATGGTTGAGCTTGCGAACCAGGTCGCGATCGATCTCGACGGCAATCACCGCATTGGCCAAGGGCAGCAGCCAGCGGGTCAGCGCCCCGGTGCCGGGGCCAATCTCCAGCACCGTGTCGGAGCGGGTGACGGCGGCGGCCTCCAGCATGCGGTGGAGCACCCTCTCATCGGTGAGCCAGTGCTGGCCAAAGCGCTTACGAGTCGGTTGAGAGAACATAGCTGGTTTAGTGGGCTAGAGGGTTGATCTGCCTGCTCCCTGAGGGGCAAGACGTTGGGTAAAGGTGATTAAGAGTCTGGCTTTAGGCTGTCAGCAAGACAGTAAACCGAGGGAAAACTGCACTATGGAATTTTGATTGAGGCTACTGGATGACACCCGTTCCACACAAAGGACAGCTAAAAACCTGGAAAGATGAGCGGGGCTTTGGCTTCATTCAACCTGATGGCGGTAGCAAAGAAATTTTCTTGCATATCAGCGCGTTGCCAAATGACAGTCGCCGCCCAA
>JBARVK010000138.1:0-7591 GCA_049646225.1 Nodosilinea sp. | reverse complement strand
CGCTGGAGGTGAGTTCAGATTAAGCAAGCGTTTCGGTTCGTATTTCGTCTGGCCAATAACGCTTACAGTTGATCAGTAGGTAGCCCTGATTAAACGTCGCTGTAGGGTGGGTTGTGGTGAAGCCCGACCCACCCCTAGGTCTTGGCTTAGTGCCTCATCGCTTGGCGTGACGTATCCTACGATAATTAAGGCGTTCTACTTAAAGGCTAATAGCCCCTTGCTATTTGGTCTTTAGGTAGACAGATCCGTAGGATGAAAGCGGGGGTGGAGGCGATCGCGTACTGGTTCCCCACCCTGCAAATGTTCTGCCACAATCCTCGGCACATCCTCAGCGGTGACTCGGCAATACCAAGTGTTACCGGGCATCACCTTAACCGTAGGCCCGGCGCTGCACTGGCCCATGCAGTCGCTCTCGGCCACTAAAATACTAGCGCTTTGGTAGTTTCTAAAAGCCGCCAGCACCGCCGCCGAACCGCCGCGATCGCACGATCGATGGCGGCACACCTGTACCAACCAGCGCGTTGTGGCGACGGCAGAAGATGGGGATGTCATTGAGCCTCGGTATAAAACCTATGCTTAGCCTAACTAACCATTAACTACCGCACGCAGGTGGCTAGCAGCTCGTTGACCCAGAGGGCATCGATCGCTTTTTGCAGGTGCTGCTGCTGCTGGTGCAGGTGCTGCTCGCTCAGGCAGGGCTGCAACCACGCTACCAGGCGATCGACTTCGTCAATCAGCAGGTTGAGCAGGGGTTCTGCTTCGGCTCGCCGCAAAATTTCGTCCAGGCGATCGGCTGCCGCCTGATCGAGGCTGGGCCTCAGGGCCAGTTGGCAATAGTCATTCACGGTCGAGCGGTAGGCTAGGGCGCTACCAGTCCAAGGGTCAGGGGATGACATAGGGGGCTCCTAACCGCCCTGGATTCAGCAGGCCGCTGAGATCAGGGGCTTATGTTCAATCAACACAGCTTGGCCTACGAAGTGCTATAGCAACCCTTCGCAGATTATCGACTCTAGCCCGTGGTCAGACCCGGGCTAAAGTAGGTTCCTTTGAGAATCAAGTGTACCCAACTCCAAGCTGATGATAGAGATCCGCCTGACCGTTAGGTCCGAACTTTACAGGTTTAACAAGGGATGACCAAGATTCCCTAGGCCTCGGTTCGGGGCGCGCTCGAAACCGGGTTGATTGATCGCGGTTGCTTTGCTGATTTAGCGGCATGGTGGCTCTGCTGTCCCCGCAGCGGGGTTCATACCGGCATTCTAGGCCACAACTAGGGCCTCTACCAGGCTCTGGAATAGGGGTAGACCGTCGACGCTGCCCAGCACGGCATCCGACGCTCGCTCGGGGTGAGGCATCAGGCCCAGCACGTTGCCCTGCTGGTTGCAAATGCCCGCAATATTGCCCAGCGACCCGTTGGGGTTGTGTTCGTTATTGACTGTGCCCTCGGGGCTGCTGTAACGGAAGACGATTTGGTCGTTGGCCTCCATCTCGGCCAGGGTGGCCTCGTCGGCGTAGTAGCAGCCCTCGCCGTGGGCGATGGGCAGGGTGATCACCTGGTTGGGGGTATAGCGGTTGGTCCAGGGCAGGTTGGTGCGCTCAACGGTAAGGGGCACACGATCGCAGATAAACCGCATATCCCGGTTGCGCATTAGCGCTCCCGGCAGCAGCCCTACCTCGGTCAAAATCTGAAACCCGTTGCAGATGCCCAGCACCGGCCTGCCCGCCTTGGCGTGCGCAACGGTGGCCTGCATAGCGGGAGAAAACCGGGCGATCGCGCCGCAGCGCAGATAGTCGCCATAGCTGAAGCCCCCCGGCACCACCACTACATCGAGGTCGTCTAGGTCGCTATCTTCGTGCCAGACCATGCGGGTGGGCTGCCCGAGAATGTCGCGGGTGACGTAGGCGACGTCGCGATCGCAGTTGGCTCCAGGGAAGACAATGATGCCGAATTTCATGGGGACGGTGGGGGAGTGGGGAGATGGGGAGGGTTGGGAGATGGGGGAGTGGGGAGGGTGGGGAGATGGGGGAGTGGGGAGATGGGGAGGGTGGGGAGATGGGGGAGTGGGGAGATGGGGGAGCGGGGGAGGTGGGGCACTCAAGTCATGCTTCAGTTCCTGTTGGCTCTCTTATCCCCGCTATCTTTTCTATCTCGTCCAGTTCCCCTAGCTTTTCAAACCGTTGCGAGGGTTTGCAGTTCAAAGCGATAGTTCTCAATCACCGGGTTGGCCAGTAGCTGGTCGCACATGCGATCGAGTTGCTGGCTGGCAGCCTCCTCAGAGTCAGCCTCCAGGGTGAGTTCAATGTATTTGCCAATGCGCACGGGGCCGACGTTGCTGTAGCCCATGTGGGCTAGCCCCGACTGCACAGCGGTACCGGCTGGGTCGAGTACCGAGGGGCGTAGGGTGACGTAGATACGGGCGCTGTAGTGGGGCACGGCCAACTCCAAAAGCAGGGGGAACCGGAATAATCGACACCCCTCATCCTACCGTATCGCCCAGTTGATAAACTTGAGACAGTACGAGTGAGCCAGCATGGTACGACGCACCCGCAGTCAAGAAAAAGTTCTAGCCGTCTTAAAGGGGTTAAGCAAACCGATTTCAGCCCAAGACCTCTACGTGGAAATGAGACAGGACGGCAACACCACGGGCCTGGCCACGGTGTATCGAGCCCTTGATGCCCTCAAGCTAGAGGGGGCCGTGCAGATGCGTACCCTACCGTCGGGCGAAGCGCTTTACAGTCTGCCCCAGGAAGATCGCCATCACCTCACGTGCTTGCAGTGCGGTATTACGATCGCCATTGACGAATGCCCGGTTCACAGCCTGGAAAAAGATTTGCACCAGGCTCACGAATTCAAAATTTTCTATCACACCCTGGAGTTTTTTGGCCTCTGTCCTCGCTGCCAGGGCAGTTTGGCTACCGCTGAATCCCCGACCTCATAGTGCAGAAGTCGGTTAAGGGACTGGCACTGCACCAAGGTGTCGGCCCCGCCTGCCATAGACTACCGCCCCACGCCTTAGGCCAAAGGCCTCGCTGTGCGAACGTGGGGGCAGACTCTACGGGGAATGACATCGAGATTAACTGACTTGCAAAAACCTAAAGGCGCTTTAGGACTAGCATCGATCGCGCCGCCACCGGAATCATCTGCTCATCGGTGAAGATGCGCTCCTCGGTCACAAATCGAGGCTCCTGGGTGTCGATCTCCACGCTCCAGGGATACTTGCGAAACAGCTCTGGTAGCTGAAACTCAAGGGTTTCGTAGTGGGCGTTGAAAAACAGCAGAAAGTCGTTGTCGCTGATCCGCTCGCCCTGGCTGCCGGGGCTGGGAATCTTATCGCCATTCAGGAACACACCGATGGACTTGATAAATCCGATGTCCCACTGTTCTTGGGTCATTTCGGTGCCGTCAGGGTTGTGCCAGCTGATATCGGTGACCCCAATACCGTGAATGGCCTGACCCTGGAACCACTTGCGCCGCCGAAATACCGGGTGCTGCTTGCGGAAGTAAATCAGCTCGCGGCAAAAGTTGATCAGGTCTTCATTGCCGTCGGGCAGATCCCAGTCAAACCAGGAGATTTCGTTGTCTTGGCAGTAGCCATTATTGTTGCCTAGCTGGGTGCGGCCAAGCTCGTCGCCCCCCAGCAGCATTGGCACTCCCTGAGAGAGCATCAGGGTGGTCAAAAAGTTACGCCGCTGCTTTTCTCGCAGCTGTAGCACCGCAGGATCGTCGGTCAGCCCTTCTTCGCCACAGTTCCAGGACGAGTTGTTGCTGTCGCCGTCGCGGTTGTCTTCGCCGTTGTCATCGTTGTGTTTCTCGTTATAGCTGACCAGGTCGTTGAGGGTAAAGCCATCGTGGGCCGTGACAAAGTTAATGCTGGCGTTGGGCTGGCGACCGTTGGTTTGAAAATACAGGTCGGGGCTGCCGGTCAGCCGGTAGGCAAATTCGCCCAGGGTTTCGTCCTGCCCCCGCCAGAAGTCGCGCACGGTGTCGCGGTACTGGCCGTTCCACTCCGACCAGTTGACCGGAAAGTTGCCCACCTGGTAGCCGCCCATGCCCACATCCCAGGGCTCAGCGATCAGCTTCACCCCGGCGAGCACCGGATCCTGATGAATCAGGTCGAAGAAAGCCGACAGCCGATCGACGTCGTACAGTTCTCGGGCCAGGGCCGATGCCAGGTCAAACCGAAAGCCGTCTACGTGCATGTCCATGACCCAGTAGCGCAGGCTATCCATGATGAGCTTGAGCACCTGGGGGCTGCGCATGTACAGAGAGTTGCCGCAGCCGGTGAAATCCATGTAATAGCGAGGGTCGTCTTCGACTAGGCGGTAGTAGCTAGCGTTGTCAATGCCCCGTAGCGATAGGGTAGGACCAAAGTGGTTACCTTCCCCCGTGTGGTTGTAGACCACGTCGAGAATCACCTCAATGCCCGCCTGGTGCAGGGCTTTGACCATTTCCTTAAACTCTCGGGCCTGCTCACCCAGCGTGCCGCTGGAGCTGTAGCCCGAGAAGGGGGCGAAGAAATTAATCGAGTCATAGCCCCAGTAGTTGCGCAGCCCTTTATCGACCAAGTGACCGGGCCGAGAGAGAAAGTGGTGAATGGGCATCAGCTCAACGGCGGTGATGCCGAGCCGCTGGAGGTGCTCAATGGCGACCGGGTGAGCCATACCCGCGTAGGTGCCCCGCAGCTCTTTGGGAATATCTGGGTGCCGGCGGGTAAACCCCTTGACATGTACTTCGTAAATGATGGTTTCGTGCCAGGGGGTGCGCAGCAGGGCGTCATTTTCCCAGTCAAACGACTCATCTACCACCACTGACTTAGGCATCAGGGCGGCGCTGTCGAGATCCGAGAAGGAGAGGTCTTCGTCGGGGCTTTCCCAGTCGTAGCCAAAGAGTTCGGGGCCGTTGCCTACTTCCCCCGCGATCGCCTTGGCGTAAGGATCGAGTAGTAGCTTGTTGGGGTTAAACCGATGGCCTTCGTGGGGGGCGTAGGGGCCATGCACGCGGTAGCCATACTCCTGACCTGGGCCAATGCCGGGTAGGTAGCCATGCCAGACAAAGTTGCTGACTTCCGTCAGCGGTACCCGAGTTTCTTCGCCGTTTTTGTCAAACAGGCAGAGGTCTACCCCAGTGGCGTGTTCAGAAAATAGGGCAAAGTTAGTTCCTTTGTGGTCCCAAGTGGCTCCCAGCGGATAGACCTGACCAGGCCAAACTGCGACGTGCATAGACTGAAGCTTTCCTTGAGGGAAACAAAAACTGTAGGCTTAGTCAGTGTAGATCCTGATCTTGGATACTCGCTGTCACAGCCGTCACATGACCATAGCAAAGCCTCTTTTTGAGGAGATCTACCCTGGGAGAGACACCACTCCTATTGACATCTGTTGGGTTATCCGCCGTGGGCTAGGGCAACCGCTGGGTTGAGGCATTGAGCCAGTCCTGCGCCAGTTGAGAACAGCTGATAACTAATCCTCAAGAACGATGCTGGGGTTGGCATCAGCGTGGATAATCAAAGCCTAAAAAGGCAGGAGCTGAGGGTCTGGACACCAAAGGCCGTGACTCAGCCAGAGTTGGCTGCTTACCTCACTTTGGCTGCTGCTGACTACTGATTCCTTTACCTATGGTCAAGTTTAGATCGTACTTCGAGCGTCACTATCCGAAGCTAGAGCGGGTTATTGCAGCGATCGCGCTAATCAATCTGGGGCTGGTTCTCTTTGATCTGAGCTATCTCAGTTTGCGACCGATTTATCGTTACTATTGGCCGACTATCACGCACGTATACGATCCTGTGAAGGGCATTGTTAGTCATCCCCAAACCGAGGCCTATCAGACCCAGGTCGACCTGTTAACACAGCAATTAGCGACCCCAAATCCGCAGCCCCTAGAGATCGAAACATCGCTTTCAAACCTGCGAGATTTAAGTCAGCAGATCGTTACTCAGCCGATTTTTACCACACCCTACGGTAAAGATACCCTGGCCAATATTGAACAGGCGCTCCAGACCCGAACCGGGCAGGCAACGACCCAAGCGGCGTTCGATCAGTTTTGGACGGTAGCCTATTTGCAGCGACGGGGTTGGCAGTCAGAACTTGCCTTTTGGCAGGGGCAAATCAATCCCTTCTTTGAGGCCAACTACTATCGCAGAATGACGATCTTAGGGCTGCCGGTCGATTATTTTTGGCTCATCGATCTACCGTTTGTCTTAATTTTTGCGGTTGATATTGTTAACCGCATTCGCATGACCCATCGGCGTCATTCAGAATTAACCTGGACCGAAGCCGCGTTGCGCCGCTGGACCGATCTGTTTCTGCTGCTGCCGTTCTGGCGCGGGTTGCGGGTGCTGCCCGTCGCCCTGCGGTTATACCAGGTCGATCTGCTAAATTTGGAGCCCCTGCGGGCTGAGGCCCAGCGCGATGTGGTGGTAACCGTAGGAGCTGACATCGCGGGCATTGCTGGCATTGAGATCATTGAGCAGATGCAGGCTTCAATTCGACAGGGAGAACTGCTGGACTGGGCTACGTGGATCGACCCCAACACCAATACCAGGGGTGGTCTTGCTACAGTGGCGGAGGAAGAGTTTACTGCGATCGCCAATCGTTTGTACAGGGTGGGCGTACGCGATATCTTGCCCCAGGTGCAGCCCGACATTGAAGACCTGGTGCAGCACAGCATTATTAAAACGCTGGAGCAGTTACCGGGTTATGCCAAGTCCAGCTACTGGCCAGGTTTAGAGCAGCTTTCCAACCAGGTGCAGCAGAGTCTATCTCATACCCTGGCCCACGGACTGTATCAGACCCTAGCCACCAGTCTGTCCGATCCAAAGGGCGAAGAAATTGCCGCTCGCCTCCAGCACAATTTGCGCACAGCCGTCGCTGAGGCCCTCAGCCAGCACAACACTCGTCAGGTGATTGAACTGAGTCTAATCAGCACCTTAGAAAAGTTTAAGCTTAACTATGTGAAGGCGCTGGCCGAAGCTGGTGGAGAAAAGCTGGCTGATCGCACCGAACTTCTGCGCAAACAAATTAGCTAAGTCGTATTTAGGACGAATTAATCTAATAGGATCTTTGGCTATTCCTGCCCAAAGATTGATGCCGCAAGGGCAAAAATTTTTTAAACTTTAAAGAATAAAAAATCTTGTCTACCTTACCCAGCGCTTTTGGCATTGAGCTGGGAAGGTGTTGTCGATACTAGCCACAAATTATGCAACGAGCACTCATCATTGGCGGTTGCGGCCGCATTGGCAGCAGCATTGCCCGTGATATCTTGGCCCACACGGAGGCCGAGGTTACGATTACTGGCCGCAATCCTCAGCTGGGTATGGCTGCCCTAGAGCAGTTGGGGACCAAGGTACAGTTTCAGATGCTGGATCTGTCGAACCATCAGCAGGTACGGGAGGCCGTTGCTAAGGCTGATTTGGTAGTTCATTCAGCTGGCCCCTTTCACTACCGAGATGGCGGGGTTTTGCGGGCCTGTATTGAGCAAGGGGTAGACTACACCGACGTTAGCGACGAACGCAGTTTCACCCGCAAAGCCCTGGCTATGCACGCCGAAGCTAAAGCGGCGGGGGTAACAGCGGTGATCAACACTGGCGTATTCCCTGGT
>JBARVK010000137.1:0-2912 GCA_049646225.1 Nodosilinea sp. | reverse complement strand
TCTTGACCCTACGCAAAAACCAGCTTGAGTAAGTCGATTAATTCTGGAGCCAGCTGCACCACAACCAGGCCCAAAACCACAGCCGCGATCGCGATAACAATTTTGCCTCCCGTCGAATAAAAGAAATCGACTCGTCTGAGCCGAAGCTCATGGTCCTCGGCTTTTGCTTCTTTTAACTCAACAAGAGCGTCCTGCACCACCTCCAGCTCTTTAGCGAAGGCATCTTGGCGGCTTCGGGTTAGATCAGCCAGCTTGCCAATGTCTTCGTTCAGCTCGCTAATCTGTCGGGCGGAACTGGCTACGCCCTGCCGAAGGCTGGTCACCATAGTCACAACCGAGGGATTCCCGGTCAAATCTTTAGCAGGGAAGATGGTGTACTCCAAAACGTTGAGGCGCTTTTCAATGGCCTCTAGACCGATGGACAACCGCTCTACCACACCCTTCTCAAGCCTGTAGTCAAAGCCCTGAAGGTCTTTTTGGACGTCGCGGCGCAGGCCTTCTAAGCTCGCTTCCAAACGCATGACGGAGAACTCTAGGGTACGACGGCCATCGCTAGTCCGCCTGGACATGGCATCGCCCATCAACTTCGCTAGCGCCGTAAACTGTTCTCCCTGAAGCAGATCCTGCTTACTGAGAACCTGCTTGTCTTCCAAAGCAGATCTGAGCACTCGCCAAACTAAGTCGGCTTGGCTTGGGTCGGGCAATGCGATTATCGAGTCACGGGCCAAGCCTGCCTCAGCTAAACGCTGAATAGCAATGTGAGAGGCTTTTGGGTCAATGCCTCCTGCCGTTGGATCAAAGCAGCAGCAAATTAGCGTTTCATCAGTCCCGCTATTCGCATGCGCCTTGATCCAACGAATCACCTTGCTGAGATGATCAAAAAGGATAATTTTTAGATCAAAGGGTTTGAACTGGGGCTGCGATTCAATGAGGCGCTTGAAGGTCTGGGCTTCGACTAGATTTCTGTCCAGGTACAAGATAATAACCGAAAATTTATCCACGGTTTAACCCTTTTGGCGCGACGAGTGTTGATGCGGCTCACGGAAGCTTCAAATATTTCGCCTCGAACTCAGCGGAGGGCAGCGCCTTATCGTAAAGCCAGCCCTGCACGTAGTTGCAACCTAGCTCTCGCAGGCAGTCGGCCTCGCCCTGCATCTCAACCCCCTCCGCGATCACCTGGAGGCCGATGCCCCGGATCGTATTGATTACGCCCTGCGTGAGGCGACGTTGAGCCTCGTTGCAGTGGAGGTTTTCGATCAGTCGCCTATCGAGCTTGACCAGCACTCGGCTCTGAGTACCCTGATTGGCGTCGCCGCCCAGGGCGCGAACCATCCAGCTCAGTTGGATGCCGGTGCCCCCGCCTGACCCGCCAAAGTCGTCTAACAACAACCGCATCCCCGACTTGAGGAGATCGTCAAAGGAGACATTGAGCAGCTTTTCCAGTAGGCCAGGGTCAGGCGCACTTAGTCTCTCCGTAGTCTCGATTGCGATCAGGTCAGGATCGATGCCTGTGCGATCAAAGCAACCAGTGAGCCAGGGTAGCAAGTCAACCCGTTCAAGGGTTCGCTGACTAAGGTTGAAGCTCACCCAGGCCATGCGGTCTTGCCAACGCACGGCCTGCTGACAAACCTGCAACAGTTGAGATTCGCAGAACGCAAACGTTAGTGCCGCCGAATCCTCGATCACCGGCAGAAAGTCTCCGGGGTAGGCAAGCCCCCCATCAGGCAGTGGCCAGCGGGCCAGCGCCTCCGCGCCAACCAGTTCCCCGGTGGTCAGATCGAAAATCGGCTGATAATAGGGCATGATCTCGTCCCTCTCCACCGCCGCTACAACCCGTTCCTCTAGCGCCAGGTAGGCTTCTGCCTCTGGCTCCCCCGCCACCCGGTTGCGCCCCTGGTCTTTGGCCCGGTAGAGCGCAGTGTCGGCCCGCCGCCAAAACTCATCGAGACTTTCTGGACTGTCTGGTGCATGGGTTGCTACACCAATAGACGCCCGCAAATAAATCTCCGAGCCTTGGTAAGTCATCGGCTTGAGCGCTAGGGCGCTGTGCAGTCGCCTTGCCGCCCGCAGGCCCGCCACTGCCCCAGTATTCTCGCAAAGCACGGCAAACTCATCGCCCGCCCAGCGCACCGGAGTATCTCCGCCCCTAACGTGCAGGCCCAGGCGGTTGCCGACTTCGATCAGTACGGCATTGCCGCCCAGATGCCCGTATCCACCGTTAATCACGCTGAAATGGTCTAGGTCAATCAGGATCAGCGTGACTGGCCCGCTGCCCCGCTGCTGCTGGCTGAGCATCTGCTGTAGGCGGGCATCGAAATATCGGCGGTTGTAAAGCCCAGTGAGATCGTCCCTGTGAACGAGTTTTTCAACCTCTTGCCTCAGTCGATGAATGGTGGTCACGTCGCGCCAAATCAGCAGCAGCAAATAGGGCGGATCATGTCGCTCAGCGCTCAGGTCGGGGATGGGGTTGAGCGTATAGGTGGCGTAACCTTCGCCGCCGTCTGGGCGCAGGTATGCCACTGGCTCATCCTCAACCACCGCCTGCCCCGACCAGATGACCTGTCGCACCTGATCGGCCCACAGGGGCACCGCCTCGGCCAGCCCTGGAAATAGCTCATAGTGGCTATCGCCCTGGCGCGGGAATAGTCCGTAGAGCCGCCCAAATGTGTTTGAAAACTCCAGATACCTCAGGCTCTCCCCTTTGGCCAGGGCCAGGACGGAGTTTGCGGGCAGGTTGGCAAAAATGCTAGTGAGCAGCCGCTCGCGCTGCTGGGCATCCAGCAGCGCCCGCAGTGCCCGCGCCATTGGCTCGGCCAGGCCCACGCTCGCTACCGTGCTCAGCAGTAGTAGCGCTGCCGTGATGGCATCCCAGTCTTGCCCCCGAGCGTTGGCCCAGCGCAGATAGTTACCCC
>JBARVK010000136.1:0-7706 GCA_049646225.1 Nodosilinea sp. | reverse complement strand
GCTAAAGCCTGTGGGATGCGATCGCGCCCTCCAGATCCTGTCTCGACCTCTACCCAGATCCATTATTCTTTCCTCGCAAGTATGGTCACTGGTGTTGGTAGCTGCACCGAGTTGGTCGCTCCGTCCGACTGAAACTGAGCAACGGGTAGATATCCACACCCCACGCCCCTACCGGATTCGGTAAAGTTGACTAAAATTTAGGTAAGGAAAAACGATTTACCTGGGCTTAGGGTTAAGCTAGCTCACAAGTTTGGTCTAGTCAGCTGTGCGATCGCCCTGTCTGGGGCACCTGAACCTATTTTGCCAAATTTATTTCATCGTAGAGGATAGGGCTTTGAGTAATACCAGCAACTTTCGTGAAGCCATTAGTAAGGCCAAAGGGCAGTCCCTCGTTGGCCCTAACGTCATTCAAAACGCCCTGCCCTACGTTGGCGGTGGCCTAATTTTGACCGCTCTAGGCTCCTTTGGCGGCCTAAGTGTGATGGCCAGCAATCCGGCCATCTTTATGCCCACCTTTTGGGTGGCGTTTATTGCCCAAATCGCGCTGTTCTTCGTGGCGATGAATGTCGCCTCTAAGGGCAACAACGGCACCGCCCTGCCCCTGCTGGCCACCTACAGCCTGCTCACCGGCTATACCCTCAGCGGTCTGCTAGCCGTAGCCCTGGGTACCGCTGGAGTGGGCATTATGGGCATTGGGTCAGCGGCGCTGGCCTGCGGCGTTGTCTTTATTGCCGCTCGCCAGATCGGTTCGAACCTGTCTGAAGAAGATGGCTTTGCCCTCACCCGCACCATCGGCATTGGCGTGGTCGCCGTGCTGCTAGCGGTAGTTGGTCAGTTTATCTTTAGCCTGTTTGGCGGCCCTGTTCCCCAGTTCCTCGACATTGCCATTTCTGGCCTGGGTGTATTGGTCTTTTGTGGCGCTTCGGTGGTCGACTTTTTCATTCTGCCCCGCACCTACAAAGACGAGCAGTACCTGTCGGCAGCGCTATCGATGTACCTCACCTACATCAACCTGTTTGTGTTTATCCTGCGGCTGCTGATCGCCATCAACCGCGACTAGTCGTACCGAGGTGCTGAGACAGTACCGCTAGCTAGCGGCATCTTTACTTGAATCATAGAAGGCCCTGAACCCGATGGTTTTGGGCCTTTTTTGTTGGGCCAGTTGGCCACTTGTGCGCTGGTTTAGGCGGAATGTTGTTTAGGCCGGGGTTGAATGTCTCTACCGGCTGGTTCGATCGGCAGAGCCTCTACTCCACTAAAAGCTGTGTTTCGCGCCCTATCCTTCCTATACTGGTACCTTGGTGCCTGTTGCCGATATCGTCCTGACCGTCACCCCCGACTCAGGTATTGTTCTGGATCAGTTGTTAAGGAGTCCCATGTCTGTCATCCGCGCCCTGCATCAACAGTTGGTCAGCAAAGAACGCTCTGCGGTGGAGATTACCCAGGGCTACCTCGACCAAATTGCAGCCTTGGAACCCCAAATTCGCAGCTACCTGACCGTCACGGGGGAACAAGCTCTGGCCCAAGCGGCCCAGGTGGATGCCCGCATTGCCGCTGGGGAAGAGATTGGCATGCTGGCCGGCATTCCGATCGCGCTCAAAGACAACCTCTGCACCCAGGGGGTACGCACCACCTGTGCGTCCAAGATTCTTGAAAATTTTGTGCCACCCTACGAATCGACGGTCACCGCACGGCTGCGGGATGCCGGGGCGATCGCCCTGGGTAAGACCAACCTCGACGAGTTTGCCATGGGCAGCTCGACCGAAAATTCGGCCTACCAGCTCACCGGGAACCCCTGGGATGTCAGTCGCGTACCAGGAGGGTCCTCCGGTGGATCCGCGGCTGCCGTCGCGGCTGGGGAATGCGCCGTCGCGCTGGGTTCCGATACAGGGGGGTCAATTCGGCAACCGGCGGCGTTTTGCGGCGTGGTTGGGCTCAAGCCTACCTACGGTCTGGTATCTCGGTTTGGCCTGGTCGCCTTCGCCTCTTCCCTCGACCAGATTGGCCCGCTGACCCCCACCGTTGAGGATGCGGCTCTGCTGCTGCAGGCGATCGCAGGCTACGATCCCAACGATTCCACCAGCCTGAATGTTGAGATTCCCGACTACACCCAGTGCCTCAAAACTGACCTCAAGGGCCGCAAGGTGGGCATCATTACCGAAACCTTTGCGGCTGAGGGCATCGACGCGGCCGTTCGCGCTGCGGTCGAAAAAGCCATTCAGCAGCTTAAGGATCTGGGCGCCGAAGTTCAGGAGATTTCCTGTCCCAGATTTTCCTACGGCCTGCCGACCTACTACATCATTGCGCCCTCCGAAGCCTCGTCTAATTTAGCCCGCTACGACGGCGTCAAATACGGCGCACGCAACAATAACGACAGCCTGATGTCGATGTATACCAAAACCCGGGCCGAGGGCTTTGGCGCTGAGGTCAAGCGGCGGATCATGATTGGCACCTACGCGCTATCGGCGGGCTACTACGATGCCTATTACCTCAAAGCTCAAAAAGTTCGCACCCTGATTAAGCAAGACTTTGAGGCCGCCTTTGCTCAGGTGGATGTGCTGGTCTGCCCCACGACCCCTACTACCGCCTTTAAAGCCGGCGAGAAGGTGGATGATCCGCTCAGCATGTACCTGGGTGACCTGATGACCATTCCGGTTAACCTGGCCGGGCTGCCGGGGCTAAGCCTGCCCTGCGGGTTTGACGACCAGGGCCTGCCCATTGGTCTGCAGCTGATCGGCAATGCCCTGCGGGAAGACCTGCTGTTTGAGGTGGGCTATGCCTATGAGCAGGCGACGGACTGGCATCAGCGGGTGCCGGGGTAGGGGAGTAAGAGGGTAGATGGGTGGAAGGGTAGGAGAGTAAAGGGGTGGCTGGCTGGGGCTGGGGGCGCTTCTAGGCAAGAAGTTTATTCTGGAAATTCTTTATCCAAACCTTTAGCTACTAAAAAATCGGCACAGAGGAGCATGGGTAGTTGGGGCCTATCCCCCATAATAAAAGGCAAGTATTTAGGTGCTCCTGGCGTTGCTGATTGCTCCTGTTCCCCACCTATTCCTGTACTTACCCTCTCTCTACCCTCCCCCATCCATGTCCATGGTCAAATTTCTCTTTGCTGTTCTGGGCATCGTAGGGGTTGTCTATCTTTCGCTGTGTGTATGGCTGTGGCTGGTTCAGCGGCGGCTTATGTATCTACCCAGTCCAGCTGTAGAGGCTACTCCGAGCGCTTTTGGTCTGGCCTATAGCGATGTGTGGATTCCTCTCAGCACGGAGGGTGAGGGAACGCTGCACGGCTGGTGGTTGCCAACCGACAACGACAACGACCTGACGATTTTGTACTTCCACGGCAACGCCGGGAACATTTCCAGCAATTTGGCTAAGGCGGTGCAGCTGCGATCGCTGGGTGCCTCTGTGCTTGCGATCGACTACCGGGGTTACGGGTTAAGTTCAGGGCCTTTTCCAACTGAGCAGCGGCTCTACGCAGATGCCCTAGCGGCCTGGCAGTATTTGCAGACCGAAAAGAGAGTCTCTCCTCACCACCTGGTCATTTACGGACATTCTCTGGGGGGCGCCATCGGCATTGAGCTGGCTCGCCACATTCCCAATCTGGCGGGATTGGTAGTAGAAGCATCTTTCACCTCGATGGTGGATATGGCGGTGCTGTCACAGTACAACCGCTGGTTTCCGGTCAGTCAGCTGCTCAACCAGCGGTTTGACTCGTTGACCAAGGTCGGTCAGCTGAAGGTGCCCACCCTTTACCTGCATGGGGTAGCAGATGCCTCGGTACCGGCCACCATGGGCGAGGCGCTCTACGATGCCAGCGGCGAACCCAAGACTCTGTGGCTGGTGCCCAACGCTGACCACAACGATTTGCCCAACTGGGCAGGCGAAGAGTTTGACCAACGCCTGCGCCAGTTTTTGCAAGATCACGTGCTGGTTCAACACTGACCTATTTATCGACGCAAAGGGCTATCTGCAAAGCTGGTGTAAAACCCGCCAGTCCTAAAGTTGGGGGATTCTCTAAATTTGCTATGGTTAGCACCATGAGCGATCGTCGGGCTCTGGGGCGATCGCTTTTAGCGATCTGGCTCGGCCCTTAGGGTCGATGCCATTAGGCCCTATTCACTAACCCTATAAAACCTTTTATGGCCCGTCTTTCTACAGAACTTAACCGCTATTTTTTTGAAGAGGTCAGCACACCTAAGGTCAGTCTCAAAGCGATCCTAACCCTGGCCGGGGAGCGCACCTTTGGGTTTCTGTTTGTGCTATTGGCCCTGCCCTCGGCCCTGCCGATACCGGCTCCGGGTTATTCAGTTCCGTTTGGAATCGTGATGTTTTTGCTGGCGGTGCAGCTGATCGCTGGCCGCACTCGCCCCTGGATGCCGGAGAGCTGGAGCCACAAGCAGTTTGACCTGGTGGCGGTGCAAAAAATTGTCAAGGCGGGTACGCCCTGGCTGCGGCGGCTGGAGGCAGTTTCACGACCGCGCCTGAGCCCGGTATGCACCAGTCTGCCGGGCCGCACGGTCTTGGGTCTGGCGATCGCGCTGATGTCCATTTCTATGATGATCCCCATTCCGGGCACCAATACGCTGCCCGCCATGGGTATTTTTGTGACTGGGTTTGGCCTGCTCGATGACGATGGCCTCATCAGCCTGGGTGGTCTAGTGCTGTGTCTGCTGGGGGGTACCCTGACCACGCTGATTCTGATGTTTGGCTACGAAGCGGTCAAAACCGGGATTGAGTTTCTGCTGCAGCGCTAGCGGCTAGCCTAGCTGACGCCCAGGGTCAGGCTCCAGCCCAGCAGATTGCCGGTGGCACCGGGGGCATTGTCTACGGCGCGCAGCCGCCAGGTGCCCTGGGCCGGTTGCCCAATTAGCCGCATCAGTGCCGGGGTCGTTTGCAGGCTATAGGTTTGGCGCAGCGCCGTCTGCCGCCCTAGGGTACGACCCTGCACCAGCACCGTAGCGCCGCTGGGCGCAATCAGGCTCAGGCTCAGGTCGCCTAAACAAGCATGTTCGACCTCAATCTCTAGCTGTACATCGCTCACGGTGCCGGTCGCCGCGATCGCCACGCGGCTCTCCACCCCGCTGGGCTGATGGTCTGGAATCGCTACCGTCGTTTGGTTTTGCTGCTGCACCACTCGGCCTAGCTGCCGTCCGGCAAAGGCGCGCCGCTGGGCCTCGCGCACCGCCGCTGCGGCATTCACCTTGCCGTAGCCAAACCACTGGGAGTGGCCGCTGGCGTTGTAGGTGCCGTACTGAAGGCCGAGCTGCGGGTCTGGGGTGCGATCGACAAGTTTGTCGGCGGTGGCCTGGAGAATTTCGCGCACCTGCTGGGCCGTCAGGTTGGGGTTGACCGATAGCATCAGCCCCGCCACCCCCGCCACCACTGGGCAGGAGCTGGATGTGCCGCCAAAGACGTTGGTGTAGTCGTCGGGGCTGTAGCCTGCCGCCTGGGTGCGATCGCTGGTCACCATACCCAAGCCCGGCAGATACTGCCGCAGGGGCGGCCCTGTGGCCACACTACCCGCCTGGGGCAGGGTCATGTTGGGGGACGCATTGTTGCTGGGGGCAGCTAGGGCAATGTGCTCGCCCCAGTTGCTGTAGGCGGCCTTGGTGCCCAGGCTGGTAGAGGCCGATACCGCAATCACGTCAGGGTGAATGGCAAAGCCGCTCAGCCACCGAGTGGGGCCGCTGAGGGTGCCGGAGGGCCAATCGGTTTCGTGGATAGTGCCGCTGACCGGGCGGTTGGCGTTGCCCGCCGAAAAGACAATGACGCAGCCCTTGCCGTTGCGTCCGGTGGTGGCAGCTCGGGTGAGGGCGTTGGTCTGCCGCAGCGTCAGCGGGAAGTAGGTGGCCGCTGGCGACCAGCTGCAAACAATCACGGCAGCTCCCCGGCGCGCAGCCTCATCGAATAACGCCTCGATCGAGCGATCGTCCACAAAGCCCGTAGTGCGAATCGGCATAAAGGCGCAGCCAGGGGCTACTCCGACAATCCCCACGGCGTTTTCTTCTCCAATTGCCAGGCCCGCCACCGCCGTACCATGGTTCTCATTTTGCTTTGTGGGCAAGGGCAGAGCATCGTTGTCTTGCAGATCGATCGGGGCCACCAGCTTGCCCACGCCTTGCAAATCGGGGTGGTTGAGATCAAACCCGTCGTCGCTGACGGCAATGACGACCGATCGCGACCCCCGCGTAATATCCCAGGCCGCTTCTGCAAAGATGTGCGACCCCGCCGCCAAGTTGGCACCGCCGCTGTGGGAGAGGTGCCACTGCTGCCGGTAGCGATCGTCGGTAGGGCGGTAGAGACTGCCGGTTGCGATCGCCAGGTTGGGTTCTGCCGTCAGCACCTCCCCAAGGGCGATCAGCCGATTGGCTAACTTGATCGGGTTTTCGGTGGCGGCTGCGGTGGTGCTGACCACAAACGTATGGGGAATCCCCGCCAGGGGTTTCTCAATCGCCAGGCCCAGCGATCCCAGGGTGGCGTCGATGGCTGAGGCCGCTGTCTCGGGGGCAAACTGCACCGTGAGCTGCTCGGTTAAATAAACCCAGGTCTGAGGACTGTCGGTCAGCCGGTATACGTGGCTGGCAAACTGCACCGCTGGGTCTCGACGGGCCAGGGCCATAGCGGTTTCTAAGCTGGTGTCAGCGACCTGCCATTCTACTAGTTGCCCCCCGGCTACAGCCCGCAAGTCAATGGGATCGAGGCGCTGCCGCAGCGGCTCTAGGGCGCTTGGGGCGCTCAGACGGGTTGTAAACCGGGCGGGCACTTTTTCGAGCAACAGTTCTTCGCCACCCCGCTGCAAAATGTCTCCTCGAAAAGCAGACCGGGGGCCACCGCTGGATAGATGAGGATCAGATGACGAGGTCATGAGGAATGGCGCCAGCAGCGGGAACTTTTGATCGATAAATCAGTCTTGGGCAAGGCTATGGTGCTGGTGATTCCCCTTAGGGCACTTGCACTACTGGCCCAAAGGGCACTACTGCGCCATACCGAGATGATAAGATACCCCAGTGTTTTTAGTTGTCCCTCACCCCCTCGTATTCATGGTCGCTTCTCCTCGTTTTTTGCGTTACACCCTTAGCGGTTGGGCCGCTGCGGCGCTGTCTGTAGCCCTAGTTGGGGGGGTATCTGGAGCAGCCCTGGCCCAAGCCGGCGAGGCTGATCCGATGCGTCCGCTCAACCAGGCCACTAGCTCGTTGAGTATTGCCTCGGGGCAGCAGCTAATGACCGAGGCCAGCACTGCGATCGCCAATCAAAACTATGACCTGGCCGAAGCAAAGCTCAAGCAGGCAAGAGAGAGTTTCAACCAACTCTCCACCTACTATCAAGAGCTGGCCCAAATGTTTGTTGGAGTTGACACCCAGATCAACCGCAGCAACCGCGAAAAAGCGCTCGAAACGGCTCAGCTCCGCGATCAAGCTTCCTATCAGCTGGCCCTGGTGTACCGCTCTCAAAATCAGCCCAACGAAGCAGTACCTTTGCTGATGGAAATTTTACGCAGCCAGCAGCCTACCCGCGATTTGGGCCAGCGCGCCTATCAGCAGCTGTTTGAACTAGGATTTGTCGATGCGCCCTACGCGGGGCGAGCCGCTACCACCCCAGCCGAACCGGCTACCCCAGCTGAATAAGCGATCCAGTAACCATTTTTATCGGTCACCTATAGCCAGATTCAATGTCTCTGGGGTTATCTAGAGGGCATTGCTCCTGGC
>JBARVK010000135.1:0-6274 GCA_049646225.1 Nodosilinea sp. | reverse complement strand
GAGCTAAGGCATCGCCTCAACGCCAGAATGATCATTCTGTATGCGTTGATTGCCCCGATGGTAGTCATTCCGTTTTGGCTGATGTGGCTGCTGTCGCCAGGCAACATTGACAGGTACGAAAAGGAGATGGAGGGGGCATTGTTAGGAGCCCTAGCCAGCAATGTTTTAGGACTTTGCTGGATCATTACCCGAGATTTATTCCCTCAAGGTGGCCAAGATTTGCTACAGGATAGAGAAGAGCCTGAGGATGTGATCTAATAGGTGCGAAGTTGGCGTCAAACCCAGACCTAAGCTAGCTATCTATGTCTTCGCCCATGGTGTAGATGTCATCTAGATTGTCATCATCTTCACTGCTCAAATTATCTCCATCTGAGCAATCTCGAATTTCTAGGCCAATATCCTCTGAGATTTCAAGAGTTTCAATGTCCTCTAGATCTTCATCTGGATCATTAGTTTCTCGCACATCATAGGCGGAATCATTGAGAATCTCGCCTACAAAAATTTTTTTGGGCCTAGAGGTTAATTCTGCACCCATGGCATCAAGCTTACGGCAATGATGACTTAAGGCAGTGATGTCAGCACGGATGTCATCTAAAAATGTCGAAAAATGTTGGTTTGTCGTCTCCAGGCTTTTGTGCCAATTTAAATTGCTTAAATAGGATGCGTGGCCTTGGCCCCTGAGGTTATAATTTGCTGCTATCTCATTAGCTGCATTGATTTTCTTGAGAAGATTGTTTGCTGCATTGATATCGCCTCGTTGCACCATTTTTTTGTGGCAGCTTTTTAGCCAACGAATTATCTCAAGTAGCCGATTCATGGCATCTTGAAAGTCAATCAGGCGATCTTGATGGTCTAGCCTAAAAGCATCAATAAAGCGACTTATGTCTAATGCTGGAGCATGATCGGGAGGGATGCTAGGATTGAATGGATCATCAATCCTGGCATTTGCAGAGCTAAGTGCTATTTGCTGATTTAGGTTAAAACCTGGGTTATTGCTTAAGATAGCTTGATCAGCATTTTCCACCTCGTCGAAACATGCATTCGTTAAGTCGGCAGCTGTAAAGTCTGCTCTGTCTATGAGCGCATCTCTAAACGTTGTGTGCCTTAAATAGGTTCTCCTAAACGCAGTATTGGTTAGGCGAGTACCCACTAGGCATGCATTCAGCAGGCTTGAACCGCTTAAATTGGCATTGGTTAAAATTGCATTGCTGAGATTGCTGGCCCCTAAATAACATCGGTTGAGCTGAGCTCCTTCTAAATTTGCTCCTGTCAAATTAGAATCGCTCAGGTTGGCTCGATACAAAAGCGTTTCAAACAATTGAGCGCCTGTTAGATTGGCGCACATCAAAATGCATCCTGACAGGTCTGCTCCCGCTAATTGAGACTGACGAAGGTTGGCATCGCTTAAAATAGCCCCATTAAGCTTTGCTTCCGTTAGATCGGCGTGGTCCAGATTGGCTGTGACAAGATTGGAGCGATTTAACCTGGTTTTTGTGAGCGTTGCATGCTCAAGGTTGGCCCCTTTAAGGTTGGCTCCTTCAACATTAGAATCATGGAGGTTAGCTTTGACTAGTATGGCGTGATTAAGGTAAGCACCTTGTAAATCTGATTTTTTGATTTCTGCCCCAGTGAAATCTGCGCCGCGAAAACGAGCCCGAGTCAACTTGGCTGAGTTGAGCTTGGCGTAGCTTAAATTAGCATTTTTTAGAAAAGCGCCCTGCAATTCGGCTCCCTCAAGATTGGCATGCTCTAGACAGGCGTCTTTGAGGTATGCACCGTAGAGCAGTGCAAAACACAAATTGGCACGCCTAAGGTTAGAGCGAGCGAGCGTTGCCCCTGCTAAATCAGAATCATGGAGCTGGGCCTCTTCTAAAATAGCTCGATCGAAGACGGTATTCAACAGCTTTGACCAACCAAAGTTAGCGCCTTGCAAGTGAGCCTCCTGCAAATTGGCCCCGTTGAGCATGGTGTGCTTTAAGTTGGCGTTCTCTGCTCGGGCTGCTTTGAGATTAGCCTGAGTGAGGTTAGCAGACTCTAGATTTGCATTGCTTAAAATCGCCTGCTCTAAGTTTGTGCCACTGAGAATAGCTCCTTTGAGGTTGGCTCCTTCTAAATTGGCTTCAAGGAGATAGGCATTGCTTAAATTGACAGCTTCAAGGTTGGCACCGCTGAAATTAATTCGATTTAAGTCTTGGTAGCTGAGGTTATAGCCTCGCAAATCCTGCCCAGAGTAGTCTCCACCTGGTTGTAGCTGTTCTCCGATCATAGGAAAGGTAGATACATAGTAGCCAGTTCAAGCCTACCGCCATTTTAGGGCAGGTATTTCGTCTTTACGGGACTATTCACAGGGTTAGCTCACAAAATGAGCACAAGAGTGCTATTGCCGGTATTTTTGCATATCGGTGGCCTCGGGCAAAATTAGCATGGCATCGCCGAAGGAATAGAAGCGGTAGTCGTGCTGGATAGCGGTTTCGTATAGGTCTAGCAGCCGCTCTCTGCCCACCAGGGCGCTGACCAGCATCATCAGGCTGGAGCCGGGCAGGTGAAAATTGGTGATCAGCCCATCGATCACCCGGTACTGGTAGCCGGGATAAATAAACAGGTTGACCTTGCCCTGGTAGGGCTGCAGTTCGCCGCCCTGGGCAGCGCCCTCTAGGGCCCGCACCACCGTTGTGCCGACGGCAATCACTCGACCGCCTCGGGCTTTGGTGGCGTTGATCTGCGCTACGGTTTCAGCCGAGACATCGATCCATTCGCCGTGCATTTTGTGGTCGAGAATGTTTTCGGTCTCGACGGGGCGAAAGGTGCCGACGCCGACGTGGAGGGTAAGGCGCGATCGCTCCACGCCCATTTCCTCTAGCCGCTTAAACAGCTCTGGAGTAAAGTGCAATCCCGCCGTGGGGGCCGCCACCGCCCCAGGGGCCTCGGCATAGACCGTCTGGTACTGGTCGGGGGATGAGGCCGTATCGGTTATGTAAGGCGGAAGGGGGACTTCCCCCAGGCGCTCAAAGAGCGCAAATAGAGACTCGCTGCTTTGGGGGGCAAACTTCAGCAGACGACCGTTGGTGTTGGGGTCGGTGTCTAGCACCTCGGCCACCAGGTCGGGTTGAGCAGGGTTAGGACCAAAATGTACGGTAGCTCCAGGTTTGAGGCGACGACCGGGGCGCACCAGGGCTAGCCACTGGTTATGCCCTTGATCTTCGAGCAAAAACACTTCTACCTGACCACCGCTGGGCTTGTAGCCCCGCAGTCGAGCCGGGATAACGCGCGTATCGTTGAGGACGAGTAGGTCGCCGGGCCGCAGCAGGGTGGGTAGGTCGCGAAAATGATGATGGCGGTGGGTTGTGGCGCTATCTATGGCCATCAGCCGAGACGCATCCCTGGGCGTCACGGGGGTTTGGGCAATTTTTTCTGGCGGTAGAGAATAGTGATAGGCCGCTAGGGAATATTCAGGAGAGGTGCGATCGCGCATAGTCCTATCGGGTTTGGGTGAATACACCCAGGTCATTTAGGGGACTTGACCCTAACGGATATAGGGCCAATCCAAGACAATAAGAACTGTAGCACCTGTCTAAAGGTCAATGATGGAATACACCTACTATCTCGCCAATGCCAGTTTGACCCTCCGTGTGGTCGAACACCTGCTGGGCACCCCGAGATTGCCCCTGGACTTTATGACGGTGATTCATCAGATTGATGGATGGGTCATTCGAGTCAAAATGGATGACAACATCGGCGTTCCCGATGCTGAAGATTTTCGCGCCTATATGAACGAGCTAGGCATTGCCTACGACCCTGGCATTCGGGTGCGGATGGCGCTATGGGGTTTAGAAACTGGGCAGTCGCCGATCGACGTCATGCGGCGCTATCAGGTAGCAATTGTCTCCCACGGCAAGCCCGATCGCGAAGAGATCGAAGCGTTTCGCCGTCAGTTTGTGATGGGCTTGGGCTATTGCCCCGAAACGCTGGCCTAAGTCGTTGGCAAGACTTCGTCTGAAAGACGCATCTCGTATGGGGTAGGGCAACCTACCCTTTTTTGTGCCCGAATACCTGACCTAGGGTTAGGGCTGCTTAGCCCACAGAGCTAGTCCACCGCTGCGACCACGAGCGGCGATATACCCCGGTTGAGCGGTAAAAAAGGCGAAGAAAGGTAGTTTGGCCACCGACGTTGTCGCGAATTCCCCCGCTTTGGCGGCTTTACTGCGCAGAGGTAGGTTAATCAAGCTGAAGCCACCGACCAATACCTGAAGCCGGACGAAGTCGAAGGCCAGCAAGTTTTTCTTGGGCAACAGCTTAGCTGGCCCCGTAAACCGCAGCCGGGTGGGGCCAACCTGGAGCTGGTTTTGAATCGTGAGCTGATCGGCGTCATTGCGGCTAAAACCGATCGTCGCGATCGCCAGACCCGGTATGTAGAATCCTTTTTGGGTTGGCTGCCCCGGTTTATAGACGGGTTTGTTGGCAGCGGTAAACCGCAGCTGCCAGGTGCCGAGCAGTGCCTCCGCTGAAATCTGCTGCCGCTGCTGCTTAGTCAGCCGTTCGGCCTTGAGCAGGGCAGCTGTAACCAGTCGGCTGTCTAGTTTGGCCCCAGACGCAATGGCCTCTAGCACTTCGGGTGTGGGTAGGGTGAGGGTACTGTCGGTGGCAGACATAGGGTCTCCGAGCATAGGGTTAAGCTAGACCACAGCCAGCCCTGTCTGAGCCTGCCACGTTCGGGCGATCAGAAAGCGGCGGTCGTATACCCTTCATTATGCCCGTAGCCCGCCGATGGAGAAGAGCGATCGCCCTCTGGTTCCGGTCTTTGCCCTGGTCTCTGGCATAATAGAGCCTGTTCATTTACGGCGCTGCTATGGCTACCACTCCGCGATCGCCCGTGCTGCGCAGATCGACCCCCCGATCTCCCACCAATGTGTCGGTGGTGCTGATGTGGGTGGGGGTGGTCATTACCCTAGCGTTTATTTTGATTGCCCTGCTGGCCCCGCTGCTGCAAAGCTGGGGCTGGCTGGCTGACCCCACAACCGCCCTGCAAAACCCTATTCACCAACTCCCCGGCGATGAGCACTGGTTTGGCACCACCCGCCAGGGGTACGATATTTTTTCACGCACCCTGTTCGGTACCCGCGCCGCCTGGCAGGTGGTGGTGCTGGCGACGCTGCTCAGCGTTGCCATTGGGGTACCCCTGGGTATGGTCAGCGGCTACCTGGGCGGCTGGCTCGATCGCGCCCTGCTCTTTTTTATGGACACAATCTATACCCTGCCGGGGCTGCTGCTGTCGGTCACCCTGGCGTTTGTGGTGGGTCGGGGGGTGGTGAATGCCGCGATCGCCCTCAGCATTGCCTATATCCCCCAGTATTACCGGGTGGTGCGCAACCACACCGTCAGCATCAAGACCGAGCTGTTTATTGAAGCGGCCCAGGCCTTGGGGGCTTCGACCTGGACCGTGCTGACCCGCTACCTGTTTCTCAACGTCATTCAGAGCGTGCCGGTGCTGTTTACCCTCAACGCCGCCGACGCTATTTTGGTGTTGGGGGGCTTGGGCTTTTTGGGCCTGGGGCTGCCCGAGCAGGTGCCTGAGTGGGGGGCCGACATTCGCCAGGCCCTTGATGCGCTGCCCACGGGGATTTGGTGGCCAGCTCTATTTCCGGGGCTGGCCCTCACCCTGATGGTGACGGGGCTGTCGCTGGTTGGCGAAGGGCTCAACGAACTCATGAACCCTCTGCTGCGCCGCGAAAACTGGCGCTAGGCCACCAGAATCGAGCACCGCTTTTCCTGCTGTGGTCTGGGGCTGAGCGACTCGGGTGGATAGCCTATTTAGCGATCGAGCAGAGTGTTGAACTGATTTACTAAACGCTGACGTTGCTTTAAGCAGGACTGCTTATAGGCCGCAACGATGGCTTCAGCGGCGGCAGCTTCAACCTTGGCGGCCTCTGCCTCTGAGGCATAGGGGCAAAACAGCTCAGGAGATTGCTCAGGGGCAAGCATGGCCGCAGTGATGTGCTGCAGCAGAGCCTCGTCTAAACAATCGCCAGAGGCCTGAAATACATTGCAGTAGGCACCGCTCCCATCCTCTGTCGGCTGAAAGTCTAGCGTTTGATCGACAGCCCCACCACGGCTGACGTAGGCCGGCACAGCCTGACCCGCTAGATCAGCTGTGAGCTGACTCTTGGCTATAAAGCGAATGAAAGAACGAGTGGGATATACCTGGTGACTCATAGGAACCTGCTTCAGAACTGCATAAATCGCTCTGATCTGCATTATACCAACGTTAAAGGTTGCC
>JBARVK010000134.1:0-2962 GCA_049646225.1 Nodosilinea sp. | reverse complement strand
CTAGGGCCGTGTCAAAGCAGAATATGGCCTCGTCGTAGCGGCCCATCGTAGTGAGCAGTTGCCCTTTGCCGATCCAGGCGTCGATTACGCTGGTATCGAACTGTAGGGCGGCGTTAAAGCTATCCATAGCCTCGTTGGCCTGACCTAAAAGAGCCAGGGCATTGCCTCGCTCGGCCTGAGCCAGAGCTGCCGTGGCGTTGAGACCCTGGGCTGGCACGCCGGTTGATTCGGCTTTGCTGCGCTCTACCTCGGTTGCTTCTACGGCCTGGTTGAAGTAAATCAGGGCCGTATCGCAATGGCCCTCCCGCATTAGCTGTCGGCCCTTAGCCAGGTCTAGGCGAGCCTGCTCTAGCTTGCTGGGGGCTACCCCTACCGGATAGTCTGCGGTCCCCGGTACCAGGCTGGCCTCAGGGGGCAGCGGCTGTCCCTCTGGCGCGTCGTCCGGCGGCAGCGGCCCAGCGGTGATGGGTACTGTTCGGCCTACCCCCGAAAAATCAATTCCTAGCTCAGAGCCGGGAATCAGGTCGGCCTCCACGGTATCGTCTTCCTTGTCGGGGTCTCGGCGGCCCAGCAGGGCTCCGACGATACCGACGAGCAGCAGCAAAGCCGGTATTGCTGCCAGCATCCACCAGGCGCTAGGGGGCAGGTTGCGTGCTCGATCCCAAATATTGTCGACCTCAGTAGCTGGCGTCTCGGGCTCGGCCTCAGGCTCTACGCTAGAGACCGGCTGCCCCTGGTCGGTAAGCAAGGCCACCTCGTCACTACTACCGACGACCAGCTGGCCATCGGGGGTGTAGCCCAACGAGGCCGCTGGGGCCGCTAGCTCCACGGGGTCTAGCAGGCGGGCCGTTCCCTCTGGCGACCACAGTTGTAGGGTGCCGTCGGTCCCGGCGGTGGCTAGGGTGCTGCCGTCGGGGCTGTAGGCTAGAGCGCTAACGGCACTGTCGTGGGCCTGAATGGTGGTGCCGCTGGGCTGTAGCGTGGCGCGATCCCAGTTGCGCACGCTGCCGTCGCTGCCAGCGGTAGTGATGACTTGGCCATCAGGGCTGCTGGTAATGGCCGTAACCCCGCTCGGGTGGGCGTTGGGCGATGCTTCGGCGGCGGTGCCATCGGCATTCCAAAAGCCCAGGTTGCCAGCGCTGCTGCCGGTAATTAAGATCTGGCCTCCGGCGGGATAGTGCAGGGCTTGTACCGGCTCATCGTGGGCCAGAATGGGGTCCCCCAGGGGTGCACCATCGGCGATCGCCCAGCGTTCTACGCTACCGTCGGCGCTGCCGCTGGCCACGGTCTGACCGTCGGGGCTGAAGGCCAAAGAGAGCACCGGGCCACCCTGGCCCACCAGCGGTTCGCCAATGGGGTTGCCGCTGCGATCCCATCGGCGCAGGGTGCCATCGGCTCCGCTAGAGACGACGGTTTGGCCGTCGGGACTAATGACAACCGCCGATACGGCACCTCGGTGGGCGTCAGCAATCACGGTTTCGGTTGGGTTACCGTCGGCATTGAGCCACTGAAGCTGGCCGTCTTCGGTACCGCGCACCATAAACTGCCCGTCGGGGGCCAAGGCTACGCCGCCGGGCAGCCGATTGGCCCCGACGGTCACGTTAGCGCTGGCGGTTTGCTTCGCCTCGGCTATGGCGGTCTGGCCTCCGTCACTGGTGGCATAGCCCAAAAAGGCCTCAACGGGTAGACTTGCCTCGCCTTGATAGATATAGTTGCGGGGCTGAGAATAGGGGTAGCGGAGATCATCGGGCAGGGCGCTGTCCATGCTCACCGGGCGCACAGCGTCTTGATCCAGCACCTCGGATGCGATCGCGTAGCTGATGCCGTCTTTGCCCAATTCGCGCACTACGGCAGCGGTATCGTCCGTTTTTACCTGTACAGCTGTCTTACCCGTCTTAAACGGCTTACTGCTAAAGATTTCGTAGTCAGACAGGGCGAGGCGGGTGTCACTCTCGGCGGGGCGATCGATGAATCGAATTGGCAGGTTGGGGCCGCCCACCTCTGACCAATTGGTGATCTCACCGCGAAAGATGGCGGCAAAGTCGTCAAAGGATAAGTCTGCTTGAAACGGATTGTCGCGGCCAACAATGATGGCAATTTTTTCGCGGGTCACCGGAATTGAGGTCAGGCTGGGATCTTCCTCCTCCTTGCTGAGCCTGCGTCCTAGCGCCGCTAGGTCGATGTTGCCGCTTTGCAGATCCTGCAGCGCTTGCTCATCGCCGTCGGCGGTGTAGCGGATGTCGGTGTCTGGGTAGCGCTGCTCAAACCCCTCGGCCAGGTTCTGATTAATGCCTGCCATTGACGGCGACCCATCAATCGAGAGCGTGGTGCCGGGGGCTACACTCTCCACCAGGTCAAAGGTAGGTGTCGGTGTCACTGTTTCCTGAGCCAGCAGCCCGGGCTCCGATCTGAGCACAGATATCGGCAGCGCAGCCAGGGCGCTCAGCAGTGCCAGCGTGGCCAGAGACGGCTTAGAAAGCTGATTCATGGCGGTACCCAGAGGTCAGTAGACGGACTGCTAAAGGATACACGCTGGGGCGGCAGTTGAGCCTTTTTTAGCCCGTCAGGAGCGACGAATCTTCCCCCCATCCATCCCCTGCTCCGTCGCCCCGCTACAGTCGCTACAGTAAAGACATGCCAACCTTAGCAAGACGTAACTATGAGCACTGCGGCTTTTTTGCTCGCTGGCCTGGTAGCCTTTTGTCTGTCGTTTTGGCTCACGCGGCGGCGGCGGCAGCCGATCGCGCGATCGCATCAGACGCAATCTCGGCTCTGGGCTGAAACGCGATCGCCGCAAAACCGCCCTGCCCTCCTTCTCCCGCTGCCCCTCAGCCGCCGCCGAGGCACAGACCTCGATCGCCAGGTGCGCGACCTCTTGGGCCAGGGCAAGCTGATTGATGCCGTCACCTGCGTCAGGGAGACCAACGGCTGCAGCCTAGGCGATGCCAAAGCCTACGTCAAC
>JBARVK010000133.1:0-5147 GCA_049646225.1 Nodosilinea sp. | reverse complement strand
GGTCAGCTATAGCCATATAGGTCAGGACAGTGTGCCAATGCCGTCATTCCCGCGCATGCGGGAATCCACTCTAGAAAAACTGCTCTCCAATGGTTTCCCGTTGCTACGGGAATGACGGACAGCTACTACACTGCGGGAAATGTCCTCATAATGGTGGCTACGGCTATAAAAGTGGTCTATCTGCCAGAGCGAACGCAGAACTTATGACTACAATAGGGCTGTATTTAGGTTGGGCCTACTGCCAGTTGCCATGTCGCCGCCAAACCCCTCCCAGCCCCGCACCCTGATCAAAACCGTTACCCAAGCGTTTCAGGCTGTGCAAGCCAAGGTTGACTTTGGCAAGCTAGCCGTCAAGCCCGGTGCCCGGCCCGCTGAGCTAGAGGTCACCGTCAACGGCAAGCCGACGGCCTACCCGCTGCTGGGCGAGCATTACATTATGGGGCGCAGCAGCTCCCAGTGCGACATTGTGGCTCCCAGCCCCATTGTCAGCCAGGTGCACGCCACCCTCACCCGCGACACCAACCGCCCCAGCCAGCCCTTCGTGATGAAGGATCGCAATTCGACCAACGGCATTTACCGGGGCAAAAAACGGCTCACCCAGGCGGTGATGAACCACGGCGATGTCTACACCCTTGGCCCTCCCGAGCTGGAAGATGCCGTTATCGTGCGGTTTAGTGAGCCGCCCCCCTGGTATGTCAAAACCGCCCGCTACACCCTCTACGGCTTTACCGGGCTGTCGCTGGCGGTGGGGGCCTGGATTGTTGGCATTGAGTGGCCCAAAATTCCGATGCGTCCTTTGCCCGACTCGGTGCAAGGCCCGGTGGTGGTGCTGGGTGAAGACAATGGCGTGGCCGTGCCTCTACGGGAGCAGCTGACTCAGTCTCACCAAGAACTGCGCCGCATGGGTGACTTTTCGCCCTACCTACCCCAGGCGCTGATTGCCTCTGAAGATACGCGCTACTACTGGCACCTGGGGGTAGACCCGCTCGGCATTGCTCGGGCTGTCTTGATCAACTTGCAGGATGGGGCCATTCGTCAGGGGGGCAGCACCATTACCCAACAGCTAGCCCGCAGTGTTTATCGCGAGTACGTGGGTACCGACGACTCAGCTGGGCGCAAACTGCGCGAAGCGGTGACGGCGCTGAAGCTAGAGACCTTTTACAGCAAAAATTATCTGCTGCTGACCTACCTAAACCGGGTGTATCTGGGCGACAGTCTCTACGGCTTTGAGGATGCGTCTCAGTTTTACTTCGACAAGCCCGCTCGCGACCTAACCCTGTCGGAGGCGGCGACTCTGGTGGGCATTTTGCCGGGGCCAAATGCCTTTAACCCGGTGCAAAACTACGATGCTGCCGTGTTCTACCGCGATCGCGTGCTCGATCGCATGGTGGCCCTGGGTATGGTCAGCCAGGAGGAAGCGCGGCGGGCGCGGCGATCGCGCATTGAAATCAGCCCCGATGCCACCCGCCAGCTCCAGAGCACCCGCGCCCCCTACTTCTACAGCTATGTGTTCGCAGAACTCGACGCCGTGCTGGGCACCTCGCTGGCTCGCGAGGGCAACTTCTACGTACAAACCAGCGTTGACCTCGACCTGCAATCCGCCGCCGAATCAGCACTCAGCCAGGATGTCGCCACCCAGGGGTCAGCCCTAGGCTACTCCCAGGGAGCTGTGGTTACCCTCGATAGTTCTACGGCGGCCATTCGCGCCCTGGTTGGTGGCGTTGACTTTGGCGAAAGCCAGTTCAACCGCGCCTCCCAGGCCCTGCGCCAGCCAGGCTCTACCTTCAAGCTCTTTGCCTACGGCGCGGCCCTAGAGCAGGATATTTCACCGGGGCGATCGTTCTCCTGCGAACCGTTGAACTGGAGCGGGCAGCGGTTTGCGGGCTGTCGCTCGGGGTCGGGGGCGCTCGATATGTATGCGGGTATGGCCCGCTCTGAAAATGTGGTAGCCCTGCGGATTGCCCAAGAGGCGGGCCTACGTAATGTGATCAACCTGGCTGAACGACTGGGCATCGAGTCTAAGCTGGTGGCCTCCCCTGGTCTTACCCTGGGCGAAAGCGAAGTCACCCCGCTAGAACTGACCGGAGCCTTTGCGGCGGTGGCCAATGAGGGTGTGTGGAACCGCCCCCACGGCATTGAGCGGGTGCTCGACAGCAGCGACTGCACCGACCCGAACGACATCAGCACCTGTCGGGTGATCTATGAGTTTGGTCAGGCGGGTGACTCTAACCGGCAGGCGATTGACCCTGGCATTGCCAGCACGCTGACGGGGCTGTTGCAGGGGGTGGTGCAGGGCGGCACCGGGCGCAGCGCCTTTTTGGGGCTGGGCGAGGCCGGCAAAACCGGCACCACCGACGACAACCGCGACCTGTGGTTTGTGGGCTTTGTGCCGGGGCGCGATCTGACGACGGGGGTTTGGCTGGGCAACGATGACAATACCTCAACACGGGGCAGCAGCGGCCAGGCAGCGGCGGTGTGGGGCAACTACATGCGCCAGGTGGTGCGGTAGGCTTACTTCGCCTCCATCCAGTTAGGGCCAGCGTGGGCCTCGACTTTGAGGGGTACCTTCAGCTCCACCGCCGATTCCATCGTGGCAATAATCTTGGGCTGTAGCTCGTCCCACTCGGCGGGGGGCA
The DNA here is from genome assembly GCA_049646225.1 of Nodosilinea sp. GTDB lineage: Bacteria > Cyanobacteriota > Cyanobacteriia > Phormidesmidales > Phormidesmidaceae > Nodosilinea. The sequence goes on along the minus strand of JBARVK010000133.1, from coordinate 2,511 downwards.
CCTCAAACACTAGTTCGTCGTGCACCTGCAAGAGCAAATTGGCCTGGTAGTCTTTCAGCAACTCGTGCAGGCGAATCATGGCGATTTTGATGATATCGGCACTGCTGCCCTGGATCGGGGCATTGGCGGCGGCCCGCAGCGATCCGGCATCGTAGCCGTTGGTGCGAAGGCTGTCGAGGTCTAGGGTGGCGGGGTCGGTGCCTTTGAGCGATCGCAGCTTGCCATCCGTAAAGTTAAAGTACCGCCGCCTGCCGCAGATGGTCTGCACGTAGCCGCGAGCGATCGCCTCCCGCTGCATCTGGAGCAGATACTCGAAGACCTTGGGATAGCGATCGTAGTAGCGATCGATAAAGGTCTTGGCATCGGTGCGGCTAACCCCGGCCTCGCGGGCAAAGCGCACCGCCCCCATGCCGTAGATAATGCCGAAGTTGATCACCTTACCCGCCCGCCGTTCTTCTGAGTTGATCTCCTCTTTCTCGAACAGCAGCCGGGCGGTGAGGGCGTGGACGTCATCGTTTTTGTTGTAGGCCTCCACCAGCACCGGCTCACCGCTGAGGTGGGCGAGAATGCGCAGCTCGATCTGTGAGTAGTCTGCCGCCACCAGTCGCCAGCCGTTTTCGGGAATAAACGCCGCCCGAATTTGCCGACTAAAGGCCGTGCGGATAGGAATATTTTGCAGGTTGGGGTTCGAGGACGACAGCCGCCCGGTGGCCGTCACCGCCTGGTTAAAGTCGGTGTGCACCCGGCGGGTATCGGGGCGAATCAGGGTGGGCAGGGCATCGACGTAGGTCGATTTGAGCTTCGAGAGGGTGCGGTGCTCGACCACCAAATCGACTACGGCATGATCGCCCTGGAGCTTTTCGAGGGTGGCGGCATCGGTGGAGTAGCCGCCCGACTTATTTTTGCGCGACTTGCGCTTGTCGAGGCCCAGCTTTTCAAACAGCAGTTCACTGAGCTGCTTAGGCGAGGCCAGGTTAAAGGTTTCTCCCGCTTCCTCGTAGGCGGTTTTCTCAATCCGGGCCAGGTCGGTTTCGAGCTGTTTCGAGAAATTGGCCAGGTAGTCGGGGTCTACTCGAATGCCGGTGGATTCCATTTCGGCCAGGACGGGCTCCAGGGGCAACTCGATGTCGGTGAACAGGGTTTTGAGGTCGGGAACTGTCTCTAGCTCGGCTTGAAGCTTGGGCACCAGCAGGTAGGTGGTGTGCACGTCAGCCCCGCAGTAGATGGCGGCGGCAGCGATCGCCACATCTGCAATGGTCTTGCCCTTGGGTACCAAGTCCTCATAGCTCTGGGCCACCAGATTCAGGTAGCGCAGGCTGAGATCGGTGAGGTTGTGGGTGGTTTCAGGATTCAGCACGTAGCTGGCCAGCATGGTGTCGAAGACTACGCCCGCTAGCTGAATGCCCTGATGGCGCAGCACTAAGCGGTCGTACTTGGCATTTTGCAGCGCCTTGGGAAACTGGTCACTTTCCAGAATAGGACGCAGCGCCTCTAGCACCGTCTCTAACGACAACATGTCTCCCGCGCTGTGACCCACCGGAATGTAGGCCATCTCGGCTTGACCCTCGCCCCAGCAGCAGCCGATGCCCACCAGCGCGGCATCCCTAGGCTCTAGCGATGTCGTCTCGGTGTCCCAAGCAACAGGAGCGTCAGGGTTCTTTTGCTCCGAGAGGATGTCGAGCAACTCGTAGAGCTGGGCCTCAGTAGTGATGATTTGGGGCCGAATGGCCACCTCATCGACCCCCTGGGCATTGTCGGTTTCTTCCGCCGTGAAAAAAGCCACGTCGGCCCCACCGCTGTCGTAAAAGCGCGGTTTAGTAGATTCTGAAGCATCAGCGGTCTGGTTTAGGGCCTCGTTAGCCTTGGCGGCGGTTTCCTCTGCCGCCGCACCGCCAAAGGCAATTTGCAGCTTGCCCAGGCGATTGACAAAGTTTTGAAACTCCAGCTTCTTCAGCGCCGGAATCACCATATCGGGGTCAAAGCCCTCCAGCTTGCAGGTGGCCAGGTCAATAGACAACTCCCCATCGGGAATATCGGTGACGATCTTGGCCATGTAGCGCGAGTGGTAGGCCGACTCTTTGCCCTCAATTAGCTTCTTTTGAGTCGCGCCCTTGATGTGGTCGATGTCGGCGTAGATGGCATCGAGATCGCCGTACTCGGCCAGCAGCTTGGCGGCGGTTTTTGCCCCAATTCCTTTCACACCAGGGATGTTATCTGACGAGTCGCCGCACAGGGCTTTGTAGTCCACCACCTGATGGGGAAAAATATCAAGCTTGGCCTTGACCTCCCCGATCTTAAACTCCTGAGCCAGGCCGTTCTTAGCCCCCTTGGCAAAGGCATTGCCCAGGTGTAGCACCGTAATGCACTCGTCGGGGTCGATCAGCTGAAAGAGATCCTGATCGCCGCTGAGAATTTTGACGCAGAAGCCTTCAGCTAGTGCTTTGGTGGCCAGGGTGCCAATCACGTCGTCGGCTTCAAAGCCGGGAGCGACATAGATATTGAGACCAAAGT
>JBARVK010000132.1:0-2942 GCA_049646225.1 Nodosilinea sp. | reverse complement strand
GTCAGCGGGGATCGTTTGGAGCTGGTTGTAAGCCGCGATCGCCCCTCCCGGACTGCCCTGGGCCATCGCCAAAATCTGCGGATGTACCAGCACCTCGTCGGCCCCCACTCGCCGGAGCACCGTCGTCATATCTGCGGCATTGAGCCGCTGAAAGGGAATCGTTTGGCAGCGTGATACCAGGGTGGGTAGCAGTGACTGGGGGCCAGGGGCCAGCAGAATAATAGTGGCTTGCCCCGGTTCTTCCAGGGTTTTTAGCAGCCCATTGGCGGCTCCCTCGGCCATGGTTTCCGCCGCCTCGATCACCACTACAGCACGGGGCGCTTCGAGGGGTGGGCGGCTCAAGAATTGGGCGATCTGCCGCACCTGCTCCAGGCGAGTTTGGGGCGGGCTTTTGCGGCTGAGGCCCTCCTGGGCCGCTACCGATGCGCCAATTAGCCTGCCCTGGTGCAGGTAGGTGGGCTCCACCCAGAGCAAATCCGGGTGGTTGCGCTGGGCAATCCGCCGTCTTAGCGTCGGAGATGGCGTCTCGGGCTCAGGGGTAAACAACAGTTCCACGAGTCGCTCTGCGGCCAACTGCCGCCCTACGCCACCGGGGCCTGAAAACAGGTAGGCGGGGGCGACCCGCTGCTGATCTACCGCGCGGTGTAGCAGCGCGATCGCCGTATCCTGGCCGACTAGGCCGTCAAACTGGGCTCGTACCACCGCTGTAAACACCCTTCCACAATGGTAAAGATTTCATGGGTCACAACCTCCACCGGCCTCGCCGCATCGATCGCCACAATCCGCTCTGGATGCTGCCGGGCCAGGGTCTCAAAACCTGTCTGCACCCGCTGGTGAAAGGCCAGATCAGCCTGCTCCATGCGATCGGCTACCCCCCGCTGGCGGGTGCGGGCCAACCCCAATTCGGCATCCAGCCTGAGCCAGAGAGTGAGGTCGGGTACCAGTCCCCCGGTCGCCACCTGGTTAAGCTCGTCGATCAGGCCCAGATCCAAGCCCCGTCCGTAGCCCTGGTAGGCCGTAGTCGAGTCGATAAAGCGATCGCACAATACCCAGCTACCCTCCGCTAGGGCCGGTTTGATCACCGTTTCTACATGCTGGGCGCGATCGGCGGCGTACAGCAGCAGCTCGGCCCGGCTCGCCATCGGCACCTCACCCTGATCTTCCAGCAGCAGCTGGCGCAGCCCTAGACCTAGGGCAGTGCCTCCGGGCTCGCGGGTAGTCACCAGGTGAGGAATGAGGGCCCGCTGCTGGAGCGCCTGAACATCAGGGCTGTTTAGCAAAGCGGCGTATAGGAGACTCAGCTGGGTTGATTTACCGCAGCCTTCTACCCCTTCAAAAACCAGCAGCTTACCCGGCATCGATTCTTACTCTAGTGGTCACCTTCTCAAGCTTACAGGCAAGGCCGCTTGCCTCTGCCGCCCAGGGTCGCCTCCGTCGGCCATAGAAATTATGCTATACATTAAGATATATACCGCAGGACTTGTAACGTCCTGGGAAATGGGTTCGTTGGGGAACTAAACGCGAGTCGCCATCGACCTGGCTCTGAGCAATAGTTGTTACGGTCTCAGTAAAGGACGCCTATGGCCCGTTACACCAATTCTCTTCCTATTCCCGAGACAACCTCTCGGCTGCGAGACTCTATCGTTACCTCTCTGCAAGCCTTTGGACTGAACATGGTCTATGAAAACGGCGATTATTTGGTCGCCAAAGAGCAGCCTGGTCGCGTGTCGCTGTCTCAGCTCACGACCATCGAAGTTTTGATTAACCAACCGACCGTAGCCGCAGGTTCTGGCTGCGTGAATCTCGTCGTTAAAAATGAAGAGCTACCGCTCCGGCTTGATAACCACTGCGAACAGGTGTTTAGTGCCATCAACCAGGCCATTGTTGCCTTGGTTTAGCCCCCAGGCTGTCCGCTGGGTGGCCAGGTATGCCCCCTTATCTTGGGTCGACAGGACACCTGCCCCAAGCCGACCTGCCGCTATATAAGGCTGCTGGCCGACAACCGAGCAATGAGAACCGTACACCCCTTGCCCGATGATGACCGAGCGGCGCAATCGCTAACTTGGTTTTGGTGCTAGTACTCTGTCAAAGCTGAAATTTAGGGTTAAGGCTATTCTTGGGCTAGCCTTCATCTCGGTGCATTGCTTCGCGAATGCACCTACGGCACCCTAATTCTTAGCGTTGACGCTGCACTAGGTGGTTCCTAGCTGTTTAAATCGTCGTCTAAATCTGCCGAATCTTCCTCACCCTCTTCTACCATATTGGGGCTGATTAGAGTGATATCAAACTCATCAGGGGGGAGCGTAGACTGACTGTCGCGCTTGAGCTGATAGTAGATAGCCCGAGCCTGGGGGCCAAAGACAATTTCATCTTCGTTTTTAAGATCGTGAGCCTGGAGCTTACGTCCGTTGATTAGCATGCCGTTGGCGCTGGGTTTGCCCTTCAGGTTGCCGTCTACTATGCGGTAGTAGAAGGTGTCGTCGTCTTTGGGCAACTGCACCAGGGTGGCGTGGTGCCGCGATACAAACTGAGACGACAGCCGAATGTCACACTTTGGATCGCGCCCAATGGAGTAGACCGACCCGTCGAGAATGATTTCTCGACGGCCCTTGCTGTCTTCAACGATAAGGATATTACTGAGTTTGGTATGGAGTGGCATGCTCTGACAGTTGCAAAAACGGAGCCCAGAATCAAATGAGTAGGGAACACAAACCTAATTGGCAGCACGGCAGGTGATAGAACTGCCCCTGCCCCGTCGCCGTCTGATGGTCTGGTTGGGATAGTTTCGGTATTACGTGCGGTTCTAGTCAACCCGGCTTGACTGGCGTCAGCTTACCGCCATGGGTAAGACGACCCCGAAGGTGGACTGATAATTGACCTTTAGTTTAACCCCCTGCCGCCATTGCCTGAATGGTAGCAGAATCCTTTGGGGGTGGCTGATG
>JBARVK010000131.1:0-2811 GCA_049646225.1 Nodosilinea sp. | reverse complement strand
GGGTAGGCCGGTGAAGAGGAGAAGATAGGTGGATGGGGGCGATCGCGTGCTCTGTCGCCTCAATGACTTACTATAGCCAGTCTGCAATTTGCTGTTGCGGGGCAAGGCTAACGCGATCAGTCGGGCGGCAGGGTTTCGATTGCGCGAGCGGGGCTGACGAACGACATGCCCTACTGAAAAACCGTAGCGTTGTCTTCTCTAGCTCCGAAAGAGCCGCGTGTAAAGGGTTTCGTGCTGCATGGTGGCCAGCGTTGTGCCCCAGCTGCTGAGGTAGAGATCGTCTAGAGACTGGGTAGCAAGGGCGCGATCGCAGCTTTCCTCCAGTACTGGGTACAGCTCTAGCAGCATCTGCTGACCCACCGTCTGCCCCAGGGGAATCAGCTTCACGGCGCTGGTAATTAGATTGGCGGCCCAGCTGTGCAGATAGCCCAACACGACCTGTTGCCCGTCAATCTCCCAGTGGGCGGCGAGTAGGGCAAAGGCAATCGCAAAGTTGCAGGGGTTGCCCACCGCGCTAAACCAGGGCTTGAGGTCGGGGTGCAGGTGGGTGGCCATCCGCACCAGGGCGCGGCCCATCGCCCAGCTCTGCTGACGGGTTTCTTCGCTATCGCGCAGGGCCGAGAGCTGCTGATTGAGGGAAGCCAGGAAATCGGTACCAGGAACAGGGTTGCCCTGGCCCAACCCGGCCTGGGTGGCGGCTCTGTGCACCAGCCCCACAGCGGCGGCATCGATGGCGACCAGGCCATAGGCCAGCTCCTGCTCTAGCCAGGCGGCCAGGGCGCTTGGGGTCGCCACCACGCCCTGCTCGACCAGCGTTTCTAGCCCTTCAGAATAGCTGTAGGCCCCCACGGGCAGAGCGGGGCTGGTCAGCTGCAGCAGCCGCAGCAGCGCCTGGGCATTAGTTGTGGTCATGGCCGTGATTGTGAATGTGGCTTTGAACCGAGCGGTAGGCTCCGGCTTCGGGTTCAAAGGGGAGGGTGGCTGGCGCTAGGGCCAGCCCACCGAGCTGAGTCAGCATAGCTTCGAGCACCGGATCAGGCGCTAGGGTCAGCTGGGTGGGGGAAAGTTCGAGGGCAACATGGCGATTGCCCAGGTGGTAGGCGGCCCGGAGCAAATCGAAGCTAGAGGCGGCAGTGACCACAACCACTGGCTCGGGCTTAGCCACCACACGGATCAGGGGAATCGGGTCGCCCTCCAAATGGCTGCCCAGCACATCACCCCCGCGCAGCACCGTACCCCGCGCCAGGTTGAGATAAAGCGGCGTGCCGTCGTCAGCGGTAAAGCGGTGCCGAGACTTGGCGCGATCGCTCGCCGTTAGCGACAGCGTTACCACGACAGCGGTGGCATCATTGGGGGGCAGCACGTGGGTAACAGTCAGCACAGCAGCTTAAACACAATGTTGAGAGCCAGGCAGCTTATCCGTTTTACCATAGCTGGCCAATATGCCGTTCAATAACATACAGGTAAACTCGCTATAGCGTCCTCCGGTCCAGGGTCGGGGAACGAGACTGACCACCGAGACGGTCTGGCGCTGCCTTCACCATCGTTACCCCCACCTATGTCTGATATTGCTTTTGAAAGTGCGCTAGTTTTGCTGTTGATTGTGGCTAACGGAGTGTTTTCGGGGTCAGAAATTGCCCTGGTGTCGGCCCGCAAGGCTCGTTTAGAGCACCAGGCGCGGCGGGGCAATGCCAAGGCTCGTCTGGCCCTCAAATTGGCCAATGACCCCAACGATTTTTTGTCCACGGTACAAATCGGCATTACCCTAATTGGCATTCTCAGCGGTGCCCTGGGCGGCGCTACCGTAGCCAATAGCCTGCGCCAGAGATTAGACCAGGTGCCCGCCCTGGCACCCTACAGCGATGTGGTTAGCCTAGCAGTCGTGGTCGGACTGATTACCTATCTATCGCTGGTAGTGGGCGAACTAGTGCCCAAGCGCATCGCCCTCAGCTACCCAGAAGCGATCGCCTGTCAGGTGGCCCAGCCCATGCGGCGACTATCGCAGCTAGCGACTCCGCTGGTGGCCCTGCTGGGGTTCTCAACCAGTTTTTTAGTCAATCTGATGGGGCTCAGGGAACGGCCTGAGGCGGCCATTACCGAAGAAGAATTGCGCCTGCTGATCGACCAGGGCACCCAAGCTGGCAACTTTGAGGTGGCCGAGCAGGAAATGATGGGTCGAGTGATGCAGCTGGGCGATCGCCCGATTCGCTCAATCATGACCCCCCGCACCGACATCGAATGGCTGAACGTAGACGCCTCCTTCGCCGAACACAGCGAGCTGGTCATGCAGAGTGCCCACTCCCACTTTCCGGTCTGCAAAAACAGCATCGACGACTGCGTCGGGGTGGTGTCGCTGAAGGCGCTGCTGCCCAACTACCTAAGCCAGAACACCGAACCCGTTACCCTGCTTAGCCTGCTGCAACCGCCCCTGTTTGTCGCCGAAAGCACCTACGTGCTCAAGGTGCTAGAGCTGTTTAAGTCCTCAGGCACCCACTTCGCCATGGTGCTCGACGAGTATGGGGGCGTTGAAGGGTTGGTCACCCTCAACGATGTGGTAGAAGCCATTGTTGGCGACCTACCCTCCCTAGAGGATGCTGAAGACCCAATGATCATGCAGCGAGACGACGGCTCCTGGCTGCTCGACGGGCTGCTGCCGGTGGAAAACCTCAAAGAGCTGCTCCACCGCGAACAACTCACCGCCGACGAAGACAACTACCAAACCCTGGCGGGCTTCATCATCCGGCACATGGGGCGGATTCCCAGCACCGGCGACTTTTTTGAATGGGAAGGGCTGCGCTTTGAGGTGGTGGA
>JBARVK010000130.1:0-2278 GCA_049646225.1 Nodosilinea sp. | reverse complement strand
AACAGGGGAGATTCATCGCGTCTCTGCGAGGCTCCGGGGTATGATGTGGCAAATTTTGCTGGCAATTGGGTTATGTCATCCTTTCAACTGCGTATCTATGTTCCGCCGCATCCTCTGGTGAAGCACTGGCTTGGGGTCGCCCGCGATGCCGAGACGCCCGGGCCGCTGTTTCGCACAGCGATGGAAGAATTGGGGCGCTGGCTTACCTACGAAGCCATTCGCGACTGGGTGCCGACTTTGGATACGACGGTAAACACGCCCCTTGGCCCGGCTCCGGCCACCTTTATTAACCCCGACGTGCCGACGATGATCGTGCCGATTTTGCGGGCAGGGCTGGCGCTAATGCCGGGTATTCAGGCGCTGCTGCCGCTGGCCTCGGTGTACCACGTGGGCTTTGTGCGCAATGAAGAAACCCTGGAGGCGAGCTGCTACCTCAACAAGCTGCCCGACCAGCTTGACCCGGCCACACGGGTAATCATCAGCGAACCCATGCTGGCCACCGGGGGGACGATCATGTCGATGATGGCTGAGCTGACCCGGCGCGGTATTGACCCAGCGGTGGTGCGAATTATTTCAATCGTGGCCGCCCCTCCGGCCCTGCAAAAGCTGGCAGTCGCCTACCCCACGGTGACTATCTATACGGCTATGATCGACGAAACGGTCAACGAGCACGGGTTTATTGTGCCGGGCCTGGGTGATGCGGGCGATCGCACCTTTGGTACCTAAAGGCACCAAGTTCTTAAGGTAGTCAGCCAGCCGCCAGCCCTACTTTCATCAGCGCGTCTGCAGTCATGCCTGGGCTCTGGCACAATAGAGTGGTCTAGGCATCGGTTCTTTGGCACAGGTGGATAGCAGTCTATGAGTCAGCAAGACAACTTTGTCGGCGGGTTTCTGCTCGGTACCGTCGTGGGCGGGGCACTGGGGGGCATTGTTGGTGCTCTAGCGGCCTCGCGTATTCAGTCGGGGGGCCGTAAGGCTAAGTCTTCGCTGCCTCAGGACAGCGGCAACCTGGCCTTTGGCGAGTTTGATGACACCGACGAAGCCAGCATTGAAGCCGCCCGGTTGGGGCTAGAGGCCAAAATCGCCCAGCTCAACGACGCGATCGACGATGTCAGGCAGCAGCTTGGCGGCATCAACGGCCACTCTGAGCGCCCCTGGGAAAACCCCTCTCGCGTTGACTCTTAGGACAACTCTTAAGCAAATCTACCGGGTTGGCGCCGCTCTGGGCAAAGCAAACCGTTACACTAGCTGACAGACAAAGACGTTCTGTGTATTGTTGGAAACGACTACTGCCGAGGCTCTCAGATGGACATATTGGTACAAACCCTCACGACTTTTCTCTCGATTTATACGATCTTGCTGATCGTGCGCATTCTACTGAGCTGGTTTCCCAATGTGGATTGGTTCAGCCCTCCGTTCTCGGTGCTCAGCCAGCTAACCGATCCTTACCTCAATCTGTTTCGCTCAATTATTCCTCCCCTGGGCGGCATTGACCTGTCGCCTATCCTGGCGTTTCTGCTGCTGTCGTTTGTGCGGCAGGGGTTAGTGGCGATCGCAGCGGCCACTGCCTCCTCCTACGCCTACTTCTAACTCCTTATCTACAAATCGTTCTCCAGCCCAGCCGCTCAGTCCCCGCCGTTTAGGGGATTGTGGCTGGGCTGGTTTCGATTTAAAGAACGCTACTTGGGCTAAATTGCTCGGCGGTGTAAGGGCCAGGGTTCCCTATAATGGGGGTTTGTGACGTTATGCCATTCATCTGCCCTAGCTATGTCGTCTGACTCTAACCGCCCTGGCCAAAGCGCCTCCAGCCTTGAAGATATTCGTGCGGCGCGGCTGCAAAAGGTCGAAGATCTCAAGCAGCTGGGCCAAAATCCGTTTGCCTACCGCTGGGATATTACAGCCAACACCGCCGACCTACAGGCCAAGTACGCCGATCTAGACGCCGGAGAAGAGGTGGATACCGAGGTTTCCCTGGCCGGGAGAATCTTGGCGCGGCGGGTGTTTGGCAAGCTGGCCTTCTTTAGCCTGCAAGACGAAACCGGCACCATTCAGCTCTATCTGGAAAAAGCCACCATCCAAGCCGCGATGGCCGCAACCGATGAAAAGGCTTTTGAGCATCTGAAGCAGCTCACCGATGTGGGCGATATTCTGGGCGTGCGCGGCACGATTAAGCGCACTGAAAAGGGCGAACTCTCGGTCAAGGTGCAGGACTATGCCGTGTTGACCAAGTCTATATTGCCTTTGCCCGACAAGTGGCACGGCCTTACCGACGTAGCTA
>JBARVK010000129.1:0-7462 GCA_049646225.1 Nodosilinea sp. | reverse complement strand
GCTCAATTCCATTGGTATTACCGTCATCGTCACGACCCACGATGAGCACCTGGTGCGAATCTCTAACCACCCCGTAGTGCAGATCAAGAACGGTCGCCTGCATCACCTGCGCCGCTAACGCTACATTCCTTAACATCAACCACTACGCCTTATCCAATCAATAGGATAATGATCAGAGCTAACGTTCGGTCGGCCTATGCCGCTGAATGATTTTCGACTCTGAGAGGAACGCGCCTTGGTCAGTACAGCCCCATTTAAAACAGCAAAATCACAAGAAATTTTTACCGCTGCCCAAAACCTGATGCCGGGTGGCGTTAGTTCTCCGGTACGGGCCTTTAAGTCGGTAGGTGGTCAACCCATTGTGTTCGACCGGGTCAAGGGTGCCTACATTTGGGATGTTGACGGTAACCAGTACATCGATTACGTGGGCACCTGGGGGCCTGCCATCTGTGGCCATGCTCATCCCGAGGTGTTGGCGGCCCTGTCGGCAGCCTTAGAAAAAGGCACTAGTTTTGGTGCCCCTTGCTACCTCGAAAACGTGCTGGCCGAAATGGTCATCCAGGCCGTACCCAGTATTGAGATGGTGCGCTTCGTCAACTCCGGCACCGAAGCCTGTATGGCTGTGCTGCGGCTGATGCGAGCCTACACCGGGCGCAACAAAATCATCAAGTTCTCGGGCTGTTACCACGGCCACGCCGATATGTTCCTGGTGCAGGCTGGTTCTGGGGTTGCAACCCTGGGCCTGCCCGACTCGCCAGGGGTGCCCAAATCGGCCACCAGCGATACCCTTACCGCGCCCTATAACGATCTCGAAGCGGTCAAAGCTTTGTTTGCCCAAAACCCTGACGAAATCGCCGGGGTGATTTTAGAGCCGGTGGTGGGTAATGCCGGGTTTATCACCCCTGATGGTGGTTTTTTAGAAGGGCTGCGTGAAATCACCCGTGAGCACGACGCCCTGCTGGTGTTTGACGAAGTCATGACCGGCTTTCGGATTTCCTACGGTGGTGCCCAGGCCAAGTTCAACGTCACCCCCGACCTCACTACCTTGGGTAAAGTTATTGGTGGCGGGTTGCCGGTCGGAGCCTACGGTGGTCGCCGCGACATTATGGAAATGGTAGCCCCCGCTGGCCCGGTCTATCAAGCGGGCACCCTGTCGGGTAACCCCCTGGCGATGACGGCGGGTATCAAAACCTTGGAATTGCTCCAGCGCCCCGGTACCTATGAGGAGCTAGATCGACTGACGGCAAAACTCATAGAGGGACTGCTCCAGGCGGCACGCGATGCGGGCCATGAGGTCTGTGGTGGCCACATCAGCGCCATGTTTGGCATGTTCTTTACCGCCGGCCCGATCAGCAATTTTGAAGATGCCAAGGGCTCTGATCTGGAGAAGTTTAGCCGCTTCCACCGGGGCATGCTGGAGCGGGGTGTGTACCTGGCTCCGTCGCAGTACGAGGCGGGCTTTACGTCGCTAGCCCATACTGACGCGGATATTGAGGCGACGATCGCCGCCGCCCGCGACGTGCTAGCTACGCTGTAGATATAGCCGTAGCCATCATTATGAGGACATTCCCCGCACTCTAGTCGCTGTCTGTCATTCCCGTAGCAACGGGAATCCATGTGAGAGCAGGTTCTCCAGAGTGGATTCCCGCATCCGCGGGAATGACGGCCCTAGCATGCTGTCTTGACCTGCGTGGCTATCGCTATAGCGAGAAATTCGCCGCCCCTCAAAAACCCCCGAGTTCTTCAAGACCTCGGGGGTTTGCTGTACATAATTATTGGAAAATCTCGACCATGGGGGTGCTGAACTCGGGCAGCAGCGGTGAGGTGAGCGTGTCACCCACCAACAGGGTGCCAACGAGCTGAAGCCTGGCCTCAGTGCGGCGGTAGATCTCTAAGGTTTTGAGCTGCCAGTTGACGATCCAATACTCCTGTATACCGTAGCGCGAGTAGAGCTTGGGCTTGACCTCTTTATCGCGCTGCTCGTTGAGGTCGCCGGGGGAGAGCACCTCGACCATGAGTTCTGGGGCAACGATCAGGTGCCCGGCTTCGTCAATGCCGTTGGCTAAGCGCTCATGGCTAATCCACACCACATCGGGGATGACAGCCTCGGTCGGTGAAAAAACGACTCCTGGGGCTTGGAATGCTGCACCTAGCTTAGTCTGTTCAGACCAACGTTCTAACCGCATGTGCAACTTTCCGGCTGCACCCTGGTGGCGAAGGTGAGGAGCGCGGGTCACGTAGAGTTCTCCGTCGATGATTTCGTAGCGCTTCCAGCCGCCGTCGTCAGGCATGGCGGCGAGATCGCGAATTGTCCAGGGCTGGGAGTTGGCAACCATGGCGGCTATGAGTTGGTGTGCCTCTAGTGTAGTAGGTCTGCCAGTAAGGACTATTGAAGAGTGCCTAACGGAAGAGGGCGATAAGTTTGAGAACCTTGTCCTAAAGCAAAACCCCGGCTTCTTCAAGAAGCCGGGGTTTTATTGTGTTTGTTGGAGATTACGACATTGCTTGGATGATGTAGTCGAAGTAGGGCCGGGCTTCGTCGGCGTCGTCGTCAGACAGCAGGTTGAGCGAAGCCTCCTTTAGACAACGGATGGCTTCGGCCATACCGGGTACCGGTACATCGAGGGCGTTGTACATTTCGCGAACGCCCACTAGGCCAATGGCCTCAATGGGGGTCTTATCGCCAGCCAGCACGCCGTAGGTGACCAGGCGCAAGTACCAGCCGTAGTCACGGATGCAGAGGGCTCGCTGCTTCTGGCCGTAGGCGTTGCCGCCAGGAGCGATGAAGTCTGGCCGTCGTCGCCATAACTCTCGGCTCGCCTGGTCCACAATCTTTTTCTCGTTCTCAGACAGGGCGGCGGCGATGCGGGTGCGCTGTTCGCCGGTCTTCAAAAAATCTTCAATGGCCTTGAGCTCGCCGGTGGTTGGATAGCGCAGCTCGTCGTCGGCATTCAAAATAACTTGGCTAACAACAGACATAGTTAAAAATGACGGGGATGACCTATTTCATTGCTAGTTTAGCGACTTGAGGGTCGCTAGGGAAAGTTAAATTCTCATTTAGTTAGTTACAGCAGACTGTAACCAGGGGCGATAGCCTGGATGAAAAGCCCACAAAAATGGGCAATATAGCTAGAAAATCAAGCTTTTGCCGCAGAAACTACCGCTGAGAATCCCAGGCAATTTTGTAACGTTATTGCAACAGTAGAACTAGGGCAGCCGTTCGGCCCTGGGGCGAAAGCGCTCGGTTTGGCGCAGTTCTTCGTAGAGGGCTTTTTCGCGATCGCTCAACTCGATCGGCACCACGACCTCTAGTTCTACAATTTGGTCGCCGCGACGGTCGTGCCCGGCTAGATATCCCCGCCCAGGCAGCTGAATGATTTGCCCAGTCTGTGCCCCCTGGGGCAGGGGGGTGCGTACCGGGCCATCGAGGGTAGGGATATCGATGGTGCTGCCCAGGGCGGCCTCGCTAGGGGTGATGGGCACCCGACAGTACACATCATTGTCCCGCAGGGTGAAGACGGGGTGAGGGTCAATCTGAATGCGCAGGTACAGGTTACCGCCGCCTATCCCTTGGCCGCGTAGGCGAATGCGCTGACCTGTGACCATACCGGCGGGCATGTTGACCTCCAGCGATCGCCCGTCTTCTAGACGAATGCGCTCGCGCCCACCCCGAAAGGCTTTTTCTAGGGGAATGGTAAGGTCGGCCTCGGCATCGCGGCGGCCCGCTGCCGTCGTTGCATCACCAGATGGGTAACTATCGACGGCACTGCCAGCGGTCTGGCCCGTTCCCCGTCGGGGAGTGCGGCGATTGAGAAGCTGGTCCACAAAGACGTTGAAGTCAGGGAATTCGCCAAAGCCAAAGTCTTCCAGCGAAATGCGACCGCCGAAGATATCGCTGACCACCGACTTGCCCTGCCCTTTCTTAAAGCCCTCCTGCTGCCAGTATTCGCTGAACTTCTCGTACTGGGCCCGCTTTTCATCGTCAGATAGGACGGTGTAGGCTTCGCTGAGCAGCTTGAACTGATCCTCTGCGGCTTGGTCGCCGGGGTTGAGATCGGGGTGGTACTGCCGGGCTAGCTTGCGGTAGGCCTGTTTGATATCGCTAAAGGTTGCTTCTCTAGAAACCCCCAGAATCTCATAGTAGTTCCGAAAGTTCTCCATCGAGTTGTCGGTGAGTGGGTAGGTGGATGGGTGATAGCTGGGTGGTTTTAGCTCTCGATGCGGGTGGGCGTGTTAAAGCCACTCATCGCGATCGCTCCAGTTGTCGTCATCGTAGCGAGGGGCCGGGCGGCGATTGGCCGGCTGAGCACCTGATTCGGAACGAGTACCAGCTCCAGAACTGCTGTTGGCCTCTCGGGCTGGGTTGGCTGTCCGAGGTTGGTCGGCAGGATACTGCGGCTCGGGAGAACGACGGGTAGGGGCGGATTGACTCCAGGGGTCGTCCTCCCAATTATTTGGAGGAGGCGATGAGTTGGGCTGACTGTAGGCATCATAGCCCTGGTCGTCATAGCCTCTCTGGTCGTAGCCAGCGCTGCCATAGCCCGAGTCATCGTAGCTCTGGCGAGTTGGGGCCGGATTTTGCGGACCGTAGTAGTCTGAGCGATCGTATCTTGACTGGTCGTAGCTAGGACGGCGGCTTTCAGCGGCTGGCCTGCTGCCTTCGCTGGGCTGACCGTAGTCCTGACGCCCATAGTCTGGTTGACCGTAGTTTTGTTGGCCGTAGTCTTGTTGACCGTAGTCCTGACGCCCATAGTCTTGACGACCGTAACTGGATTGATCGTAGTCAGCTTGACTATAGTCTTGACGGCCATAGCCTGAGGCGGTTGATGGGGGACGCCCTGGCTCTGGCGGGCGATTCCCTGGCGAGGAAGCCGCGGCGTTGTCGTAGCCCTGGCTGCCATAACCCGGGTTGTTATACCCCTGCCCGCTATAGCCGGTGGTGCCGTAGGCGCGGTTATCGTAGGCCGGGGCACCGTAGCGCTGTCCACCTGCGCCTCCCCGGTTGTCGTAGTCCCAGTCGTCGTCCCAGCTGCCCCAGGAGGAATTGCCCTGGTAGCCGTAGTTGGGTCGGGCATCGAGGTCGTCGTCAAAGGCGAAGGTTTTTTTCAGGGTGTTGCCAATCTGGCCCAGAATGCCGCCTTCGGCCTCATCGTCGGCTTCGTATAGGTAGGCCTCGCGGTTGAGGTCGTAGAGTTCGTCTTGCAGCTCGGCCTGGGCGATGTCGATACCACGCTCGTCGCTCTGCTCTAGGTAGTCGCGCAGCTCTTGCACTAGCCCCTCAATGCGGCGACGGCGATCGCGGGCAAACTGCATGCCAAAGTCAAGCGCTACCTCCCGCAGCAGTCGCTCGGCCTGGAAGGTGAGCGCCTCGGCTCGGTTGCGCTTCTCGACCCGCTCGCGCTGCAGGCGATCGGTTTCGGCGTACTCCTCCGCCTCGCGGATCATGCGCTGCACTTCGCCCTCGTCCAGGTTCGAGGCCCCCTGCACCGTTAGACTCTGCTCGCGGCCAGTGGTCTTATCCATCGCCGAGACTTGCAAAATGCCGTTGGCGTCAATATCAAAGGACACCAGCACCTGGGGCACACCGCGCGGGGCCGGGGGAATGCCCATCAGCTTGAAGCGGCCCAGGGACTTATTATCGCCCCCCATTTCGCGCTCGCCCTGGAGCACGTGCACCTCCACCGAGGTCTGATTGTTTTCAGAGGTCGAGAAAATATCCGATCGCCGCACCGGAATGGTGGTGTTGCGGGGAATCACCTTCTTCATGACGCCGCCGATGGTCTCCAGCCCCAGCGATAGGGAGGTGACATCCAGCAGCATGATGTCCTGCACTTCCTGCGTGATGATGCCCGCCTGCACGGCTGCGCCGACGGCCACGGCCTCGTCGGGGTTGATCGCCTGGCTCGGTTCAAGACCAATCAGACCGCGCACCAGATCTTGCACCATGGGCATTCGGCTGCCGCCCCCCACCAGCACCACCTCGTCGATATCGTTGGGAGTGAGGCCCGCATCGCTGAGGGCCTGCTTGAGGGGCGCTCGCAGAGCGCTGACCAGATCGCCACACAGCCCGTCAAACTGCGATCGGCTGAGGCGCGTTTCAATGTGCTTGGGGCCGTCGGGAGTGGCGGTGATAAACGGCAGACTGATCTCGGTGCTGGCCACCCCAGACAGCTCGATTTTGGCTTTTTCTGCCGCCTCAGTGAGACGCTGTAACGCCTGACGGTCTTTGCGCAGGTCAATGCCTTCTTGTTCTAAAAACTGGTCGGCCAGCCAGTCCACAATTTTGGTGTCAAAGTTGGTGCCCCCCAGCTGGGTATCGCCCGAGGTCGAGCGCACCTCAAACACCCCGTCGCCCACATCGAGAATCGACACGTCAAAGGTGCCGCCGCCCAGGTCAAACACCAGAATGGTTTCATTCTGAGCCTGGTCGAGACCGTAGGCCAGGGCCGCCGCCGTGGGCTCGTTGAGAATGCGCTTGACCTCTAGCCCGGCAATTCGTCCGGCGTTGCGCGTGGCCTGGCGCTGAGCATCGTTGAAGTAAGCGGGCACCGTAATCACGGCCCCGGTGACCGGCTGGCCCAGGTAGCGACTGGCCTCATCTGCCAGCTTGCGCAGCACAATGGCCGAAATTTCTTCCGGAGCAAAATCTTTTTCGAGGCGGGGGCAGCGAATTTTGACGTTGCCCGCCTCATCGCGACGAATGGTGTAAGGCACCCGCTTAGATGACGGGTCTAGCTCAGAGTAGCGGCGACCCATGTAGCGCTTGACGCCGTAGAACGTGTTTTGGGGATTCAGCACCGTCTGCCGGCGGGCCATCTGACCCACCAGGCGATCGCCTTCTTTGCTGAAGGCCACCACGGAGGGTGTTGTGCGCATCCCTTCAGCGTTGGCAATCACTACCGGCTTGCCGCCCTCCATTACAGAGACCACTGAGTTGGTCGTGCCCAGGTCGATGCCAACTACTTTTCCCATTCGTTCTGGCGTCTCCTTATCTGTCTGTTGTGCGCTCAATGAAGGTTAGCACCGAGGGGGCGTTGCTTTTGCCAACCTGCTTACATCAACTTTCTTAATGATAGTCTGTCACAGGCTGGCCTAGATTCTACCGCAGAGGCTTTTGGAGGCTGATTGGGAGAGATGGGGAGGGGCGAACCCAAGAATCGCTATCCCGATCTGATAGTGATTTGGCCTGATCACATAGAATCGGCCCAGTTCGCTGAACTGAACCTCACAGCGACTCAGCTTTTCGCGGCGGGTACTCAATCATAGAGAATGGCATTCGCCTGAATGCCGGGTATGTCTACAGAGATCAATGCCAAGACTCCAGTCCTCTGAGGGCAAACGGTTGTTTGCTCCTACGCGATAGGTTAACGGCGAATCCATTTGGTGAGAATGCGGATGGGTTGGCCGGTGGTGGGGTCGAGCTGGGGTTTACTCCAGGCGCGGGGTTCGGCAAAGCCGAGGC
>JBARVK010000128.1:0-2225 GCA_049646225.1 Nodosilinea sp. | reverse complement strand
TGCGCATTCGCGACGGCAAAAACCCGCTCGACAATACGGCGGTGCACCCGGAGAGCTATGGCATTGTCGATGCGATCGCCGCCGATCTGGCCATTCCAGTTACCCAGCTGCCCCAGGCTACCGATCGCCTCCAGCGCCTTGACATCAAAAAATACACCACCGCCCAGGCCGGTGAACTCACCCTGCGCGACATTCTCCAGGAGCTGGAAAAGCCCGGTCGCGACCCCCGCCAGCAGTTTACCTACGCCCGCTTTCAGGAAGGTATTAATCAAATCACCGACCTGAAACCAGGCATGACCCTGGAGGGCAGCGTTACCAACGTCACCAACTTTGGCGCCTTTGTGGATGTGGGGGTGCATCAGGACGGGCTGGTGCACATTTCGCAGCTGGCCGATCGCTTTGTCAGTGACCCCAACGACATCGTCAAGGTGGGCCAGGTGGTCACCGTGCGGGTCATGGAGGTCGATGTCAAACTAAAGCGAATTGGTCTGTCGATGCGGGCCGCGCCCTAGTCCAGGTCACTACACTGATGGCATTGATTCCATTCCTGGCCATCCCCTAAGGTAAGCAAGCAGAATCGCTGTGGGACAATCGCCCCAGCCATACCGGAGCACCGAATTTAGCGACAGGCATGACCAAACACTTGATTTTCTTTCGCCACGGCAAGTCAGATTGGCAGGCTGGCTCGGGCCGCGATCGCGATCGCCCCGTCGCAGCACGCGGCATAACCGCCGCCAAAACCATGGGCAAGCTGCTGGCGGCGGCGGGTAAAGTCCCCGACGTAGCTATCACCTCGTCGGCGGTGCGGGCTCGCACCACTCTAGAGCTAGCCGCAGCGGCGGGCGACTGGCCATGCCCAATGGAGGTCACCGATGACCTCTACGAAGCTTCTATTGAGCAGGTGCTAGCGGTAGTTCACCGGGTGGCCGACCACCACCAGTCGGCGATGCTGGTCGGTCATCAGCCGACTTGGTCAGACGCCATCACCTACTTAATGGGCGGCGGGGCGGTTCACATCCCCACAGCCGTCATGGCCTGCCTAGAGTTCGAGGTCATGACCTGGGCGCAGGTGGAGTACGGTCGCGGCACACTGATCTGGCTGCTGCCGCCCCGTCTGTTTGTCTAGCCCTGCTAACGGGT
The DNA here is from genome assembly GCA_049646225.1 of Nodosilinea sp. Taxonomy (GTDB): domain Bacteria; phylum Cyanobacteriota; class Cyanobacteriia; order Phormidesmidales; family Phormidesmidaceae; genus Nodosilinea. Next base: position 1,085 of record JBARVK010000128.1, on the reverse strand, counting down.
ACCCGTGTCAGCAGGGCGGCGGGCAAGGCTGTAGGCTTTCAGGTTCTCACCTTCAATCACCAGCACTCCCACAGCGGTCTTGACATAGACTTTGCCCGCTCGGGTGCATGCCACGGAGGCTAGGGCTGGGTGAGCGGAGTCAGGGGGCTGACCGGTCGGTGTCACCGATGGTGGTGTTAGGGGGCAAGGCGGCAGCGGCACACCCCGAGAAGGTTCCTTAATCGGCTGAGGTGAGGCTATCGCCTCCTCATCCTCAGGCTCGGAGGCCGTTGCGGTGGGCGTGGCAGGGGCGTCTTTTGCCGCCGTAGAGGCCCAAATTCGGGTCTCTTCGCTCGCTTCGGTTGAGTCTTTTTCGAGCCAGACGATTGTGTCATCGCCGTGGTGAATGGTTTCGCCACGCAGGGTCTCAACATAGAGGGTGCCACTGTTAATGGCAATATCGCGGATGGGGTACCACTGGTTTTGGGCCAGCACCAGCAGGTCCATCTGCAGGCTGCGGTTGATTTTGCGATTCAATCGTAGCCACCACTGTTTCCACAGCTGCCGGGCTGCGGTGCAGTGCATTTGGTAGCCCGCAGGGATAGTGGCGTGGGCGTAGCGCAATACCTGACTATCTAGCCCCTGGCCAATGGGCATGTAGTGATAATCGAGCAAAATTTGGTGCAAGAGATCACTGTAGTCGGTGTCTCGACGAACCTCAATGCGGGGGGGGGCAGCGGCATCATAGGCCGTGGCCAACAGCAAGCCTTTGCGGCCCAGGAGCTGGCGCAAACTATTGGCGGGTTGAATGCGCAGAGACTGGTTTGCCTCCAGGGTGGCATCGCCTGAAACAAACCACTGCAGCAGAGTCAAGTCGTCAGGAGTAGTCATGATAGGTACAGCCGCAGAAACGTGACGAAGGCTAAACCCCTTGAGCAACCCAAACTGCGATCGCTTGGAAGCGTGACCATCGCAGTCTTATTAATCCCATCGGGTCTAGCGGGTGAGCAATTGAGTCCGCTCAAGGCGGGGGCTGATGGCTAACCTCAATCTAGCGGGAGCGTTGGTTAAGGGTGGCGATCGCGGGCGATGAGGCCGAGTAGGCT
>JBARVK010000127.1:0-3505 GCA_049646225.1 Nodosilinea sp. | reverse complement strand
GGGTGGATGGGTGGAGGGGTGGATGGGTAGGTGGTGGGAAGGGGAATAGGGCTGCCGTTCGAGTTAGGCTGGCTATCTACTAGCGGTTGAGCCGCGTTGGCAACGGTCAAAGTCGTGGCATATGCACTCCCCAACCCCATCACTCCATCACCTTCCCCGTCTCCCCTACCTTCCTCATCTCCCCCACCTTCCCTATCGCCTCTCCGGTGCTCGGGATCGCGAATCTCAACCGGGACGTTGAACAGGTCGGTGATGCGCTCTACCGCCGTCAGTCCGGCCTGGATGGCGGTAAATTTGTCGGCAAACTGACGCAGGGGGTCGAACAGGCGCTGGGCAAACAAAATAAAGGTGGCCAGGGTACCGAAGGTCAGCGCCTCCTGCATCACCAGCAGGCCGCCGAGCCAGAGCACGCCGCCGATCGCCACCAGCGAGATCCACTCCAGGGTCGACGAGACAGCGGAGTCGTAGAAAATGGTTTTGTCGACGGCGGTGATGTACTTTTGGTTGGTGTGGCGAAACCCCTCGGCGTTGTAGCGCTCGCGGCGAAACAGCTGCACCACATTGATCCCCGCCACGTTTTCTTGCAGGGTAGCGTTAAGCTCAGACAGATGCTCACGGGCCTTGTAGTTGGCCTTGCGGTACTGCTGCTGAAAGTAAATAATCAGCCAGGTGACGGGCAGCAGCAGCCCCAGCAGCATGAGAGCCAGCTGCCACTGCATGGTAAACATCACCACCAGCAGCACCAAAATCGAAAATATATCGGTGATGATGCCCACCGCCCCGGTAGAAAAGACATCACCCAGGGCATCCACGTCGCTGGTGATGCGGGTAATCAGCTTGCCCACGGGGGTGCGGTCAAAAAAGCGCACCGCCAGGGACGTGACGTGGGTAAATAAATCGGTGCGAATGGTGGCGGTAATGCGCTGGCCCACCGCCTGCACCAGGTAGCTCTGAAACCCATCCAGCAGCAGGCGAATGACGACAGTAACCACCAGCAGCCCCACCAGCAGATTGAGCCCCCCCTGTAGGGTGCGGCCCTCTAGAAAACCCATTACCGGCTCCTGGCGAATCAGGGAAATCGCCTGGCCAATCAGAACCGGCTGCAGGGCGTTGGCCAGGGCCAGGGGCACCAGCAAAATCAGCGGCAGCACCAGGGCGGCGCGGTGCTGATAGATGTACGGCCACATGCGCAAAAACAGCCGCCAGTCACTATCGGGGTGGCGAGAGATGTCGTCGCTGGGCAGGGTGCGGTTGGCGGTCATAGGGAAATGCGTTGGCCTGAATAGGTCGTCTTGAGACTACAGTCGGGCTGATTTGGGGGCAGTCTTCAGTTTAGGCATGAATTGAGTCGGACGATCCGCTAACCACCGCAAGTCAGCACTGTGGCATCGGGGTTGGCTTCGGTGGCTTTCTGTATTTCAGCCGCGTTAGGCAGTCCATTGGGGGTGAGGGCCTGCACCTCTTCGGGGGTTGGCACAGGCGTGGCAACGACTGGGCCAAAGTCGCTGACGTAGATGACTTCGTCAATGGTGATTTCTCGCTGTTCCTGCTGGGCGTAGAGGTCAGCGTACTGATTGGCTAGCTGTTGCCACTGGGCCGGGGCGCAGTAGCTGCGATCGATAATGATCGTTACGGCGGGGCTGGCGAGGAGCTGGCGCAGGCCTACGCCTAGGGCGACGAAGGCGATCCAGCCTAGGCCCAGGGTGCGAATGAGTCGTTGGTTGGGGTTGCGCATGGGGCAAGGATGATGACCGCAGGATTTTGGCCAAACGACCTATAGATTAACCTGGAACAGATCTTTGAATAGGGTTTGCACGTTGGCGGGGGTGCCCTGCTGCACAGACGACTCCCGCAGGGCCGCGATCGCCTGGAGTTCGCCCTGGTCAACCTCGCCGTAGGCAATCGGGTAAAAGCGCACGTCGCTGTAGGCCAAAATGTCTTGAATGGCGTCAAAGGTGTAGCCCCGATTGACCTCGCCATCGCTCAGCAGCAGCAGGTAGTAGCGCCCGCTGGGGTCGGTTTCTTTCTGGGCCAGCAGGTCGGCTAGAGCCACCATGGTGCCGTCATACATGGCGGTCGATCCATCAGCCCGCAAATTGTCCACTGTGGCCAAAAACTTCTGGTGCTGGAGCTGGTCAAAGGGGGCTAGGGGCAGGCGACGGGTCGGCACATCGGCAAAGGTGACAATGCTGACGTAGTTGCCCGAGTTGATTTGTCCAGCCGCTACCCGCAGACCATCCTGCAGCGCCTGCAAACGCTCCCCTTCCATCGAGCCGCTGGTGTCGATTACCAGGGCCATATACACCGTGCGACCGCCGTCCTTCCGCAGCTTCCAGTTAGACTGGGCGGCCAGCAGGGTTTCCCCATTGGGAAAGGGCGGGGCCTGGTTTGACGTCAGATAGTCGGTTTCGACAAACCCCTGCTGCTGGGCCAGGGCCTGCATCTCAGCCGACTGGGCAAAGGTAGCGAAGCGCTCTAGCGCCTGCTGCTGCTGGGCTGAATTCCAGCTAAAGCCGACTAGGGGATTGTTGTGGGGTACGCCAAAGGGCACAAACTCGGTGTCGCTAAAGCCGGGCACTTTTCGCAGGGCCAGGTAGTTTTGATACTCCAGGGGGAAAGCCTGTAGCTTGCTCTGGTCACGCAGAAAGAGTTCTTGCAGGTCGAGGGTGGTGGGAGTTGTAATCAACACCTGCTGCTGAAACTGGTCAAAGACCGAGTTGACCTGGGGGGTTTGCAGCTCGGCTTCGGTCAGCTGGCCGCCGTTCTCCTGGTGGCCAGCCGCCCGCCAGTAGAGGGTGTAGAGCAGATTGAGGGCGGTGGAACTGCTGTAGGGGTTGGGGTAGGCGACGGTGACCTGGCCTGATGCGATCGCATTCAGCAGTCGGTCAAAGCTGACGGTGCCATCTCCGGCGCTACCGTCGGCCAGGCTGTCGTAGACCGCCTTGGGCAACACCCACCCGGCAGTATTGGGCACCAGGCGATCGGCCACGGGCACCGTCGGCACGCCCTGGCTCTGCACCATCGCCACCCACAGATCGTTGGAGGGGCTATAGCCCTGGGGCTGCACCGCTCCCGCTTGCAGCAGGCGGGCGGCGGTGCCTGAGGCCACCTGGCGCACCCCCACCTGAATCACTTCACCGGAGGGCAGGGTTTCCTGGCGTTGGTTATAAGCGTCAGCGACCTCTACCAGCCAGCGCTCGTTCTGGCGATCGACGTTGGCTTTCTCAGAAGAGCTGTAGATTTCGATATAGGCGGTATTGCTGCCGCCGGGCTGGGCGCCATAGAGCGGGAACGTATTGATATCGGGCAGCGGATCCTCTACCTGGTCAGTGGTGTAGCGGCTGGCCACCTGATCGGGGATAAAGTCTTCCTGCACCGTGATGCGGGGCAACACCGACTGCTCTAGTGCCTGTCGAGCACCCTCTACAGAATCGACCTGGGGAACGCTGCCGCTTAGCCGTCCCGGGGTGCAGTTCCACAGCAGCACAGCGCAGAGACCGATTAG
>JBARVK010000126.1:0-4695 GCA_049646225.1 Nodosilinea sp. | reverse complement strand
GGCCGACAGCACTTAGCCATCTACCTCCCGTTGAGGCCTTTTGATTTCAAACGAGATGGTGTCGGTTGCTTTACGGCTTACCCTGGGCGGTGGCGAGGCGGCGGCTGGCGGACTGGGGGATGGTGTAGCGGTTGGCAGCGGTACAGACTTAGCTGTGTCAGCGTTTGGGTCGAGGCTAGGCCAGGGGCGGTAGTTAGAGGCGATCGCCAGGCCGATCCCCCCCAGCACCGTGAGCGGTAGCGATAGCTCAATACGGCCTAACCCAGGCAGATGCCCTAGCCACTGGGCCATCTCGGCCCCAAAGAACAAGATTAAAAAACTAACTAGCCAGAGCTTCATAGCCGTGAATAAGTTCTCTAAGGGCGACCAGAATAAATTCTTGCAGGGATAACCATTGGATCATTTATTTATATCGATCTCCTATGGACGGAGTAGACCCAGGGGCAGATTAATTATGGCCCAAGGGCTGAATTTCGCTGCTCCTTGTCAGCTGCGGCCAGAATTGGACATCTTTCTTAAGAATCGGCGTAGCTGGGTTTTAGACCGCCGAGATGTCTGTACAGTAGGCGTTTGGACGTTTTTGGTCACTGCCCTGGCAGCCTGCATAGGGGCAGATCTAGAGGGCGATCGCGCTTTTTAAGCCACAACTTTGCTACTCAGCCGACTTTTCCTTGGGGAACGGTATGTCAGAATGTAAGCGGTTTTTTGCCAACTCACTCAAACTCTTGGAGTAGGCAGTCAAGATGGATTCTGTAGACACGCTTTATCAATACGCCTGGCTGATCCCAGTGCTGCCGCTGATTGGGGCGACCATCGTCGGTGTGGGGTTGATCTCCTACGGCGAGGCCACCAACAAGCTCAGGCAGCCCTCAGCGGCGCTCATCGTCTCCCTTACCGGGGCGGCGATGGTATTGTCATTTTTAATTTTTTGGAGCCAGTGGCAGGGGCACGCCCCCTATCAGGCCATGTTTGAGTGGGCTTCGGCGGGCGACTTTCGCCTTGAGATGGGGTATACCATCGACCACCTGGCGTCGCTGATGCTGGTAGTGGTCACGACCGTCGCCTTCTTGGTCATGATCTACACCGACGGCTATATGGCCCACGACCCGGGCTACGTTCGGTTTTACGCTTACCTGAGCCTATTTAGCTCCTCCATGCTGGGTCTGGTGATCAGCCCCAACCTGCTCCAGGTGTATGTGTTTTGGGAGCTGGTGGGGATGTGCTCTTACCTGCTGATTGGCTTTTGGTATAACCGCAAGCCTGCCGCCGATGCCTGCCAAAAGGCCTTTGTGACCAACCGGGTCGGCGACTTTGGTCTGCTGCTGGGCATGCTGGGTCTGTTCTGGGCCACCGGCAGCTTTGACTTCGGCGTTATGGGCGATCGCCTCACCGAGCTGGTCAATATCGGCAGCCTGCCTGCCAGCGTTGCCGCTGTCTTTGCCGTTCTGGTATTCCTCGGCCCCGTGGCCAAGTCGGCCCAGTTCCCGCTCCACGTGTGGCTGCCCGACGCCATGGAGGGCCCCACCCCAATCTCAGCGCTGATTCACGCCGCGACGATGGTGGCGGCGGGGGTGTTCCTGGTGGCACGCATGTACCCCGTGTTTGAGCACATCCCCACGGTGATGACGGTAATTGCCTACACCGGGGCATTTACCGCCTTTATGGGAGCCACGATCGCTATTACCCAAAACGACATCAAGAAAGGGTTGGCCTTTTCGACCATGTCGCAGCTGGGCTACATGGTGATGGCCATGGGCGTCGGGGCCTACAGCGCCGGTCTGTTTCACCTGATGACCCACGCCTACTTCAAAGCCATGCTCTTTTTAGGGTCGGGCTCGGTCATCCACGGGATGGAAGCGGTGGTGGGCCACGACCCGGCGCTGGCGCAAGATATGCGCCTGATGGGCGGCCTGCGCAAGTACATGCCGGTTACCGCCATCACTTTTTTGATTGGCACCCTGGCTATCTGCGGCATTCCGCCCTTTGCGGGCTTCTGGTCCAAGGATGAGATTTTAGGGGCTACCTTTGCGGTCAACCCTGCCCTTTGGGCGGTCGGCTGGCTGACGGCTGGTATAACCGCCTTCTACATGTTCCGCATGTACCTCTCGACCTTTGAGGGCACGTTCCGGGGCAATGATGAAGGCATTCGCCGCGACCTGAAGCGGCAGCAGTTCCAGAAGATGGGTATGTCTCTTGGCCCTGGGGCCATGAACCCTCAGGAACTCACCCTAGATGAGGCCCATGACCACGAGGGTGGCGACCATGGGCACCACGCCCACGAACCCCACGAGTCACCCCTGTCGATGACCTTCCCGCTGATGGCGCTGGCGGTGCCCTCGGTGCTGATTGGTTTGGTGGGTACGCCCTTTGCCAACTACTTCGAGGCCTTTATTCATCCTCCTGGGGAAGTGGAACAGGCCCTGGAAGCGGCAGAGGCCTTTGACTGGAACGAGTTTGTGCTGATGGCGGGCAGTTCGGTCGCGATCGCCGTGGTCGGCATCATCATCGCCGTGCTGATGTATCGCACCAAGACGATCAACCCCAAAGCGATCGCCAGCAAGATCCCATTCCTCTACAACCTGTCGCTGAACAAGTGGTACATCGACGACATCTACGACGTTGTCTTTGTACAGGGCAGCCGCAAGTTGGCCAAGCAGGTGCTTGAAATCGATATCCGCATCGTCGATGGCATCGTTAACCTGGCTGGCTTTGTCACCCTGGTCACTGGCGAAGGGTTGAAGTACCTGGAGAATGGCCGGGCCCAGTTCTACGCGCTGATTGTGTTTGGCGCTGTTTTGGGGCTGGTTTTGCTGTCGGGGGTGACCTAAGGGTGGATGGATAGATGAGTGGATGGGTGGATGGGTAGATGAGTGGATTGGTTCTGATGCCTTACTGTCCAATACTTTGGGCTTCACTCATCCACGCTCTTCCCATTCACGTCTTTAGATTTTCTTCCCTGCGTATAAAAACTCGTTTACGTTTCTTTCACCCTCCATTGCTTACCCTTAGAGTCATAGCTAAGCCCCGTTTTTGCCCCTTTTGATACCGCGACGAGAAGCTCTATGGATCCCGCGACTTTTCCCTGGTTGACTGTCGTTACGCTGCTGCCGCTGGTGGCCTGCGCGGCGATTCCGTTTTTGCCCGACGACAATGGCAAAACGGTGCGCTGGTATGCCCTCTCGGTCGGCCTAATCGACTTCGTGTTGATTGTGACGGCCTTTTACCTCAACTATGATTTTGGTCAACCCGGTCTACAGCTGGTAGAGAGCTATACCTGGGTACCCCAGCTCGACCTCAAGTGGTCGCTGGGGGTCGATGGCCTCTCGATGCCCCTGGTGCTGCTGACCGGCTTTATCACGACCCTGGCTACCCTGGCGGCCTGGCCAGTAACGCTTAAGCCCAAGTTCTTTTACTTTTTGCTGCTGGCCATGTACAGCGGCCAGATCGGCGTGTTTGCCGTACAGGACATGCTGCTGTTCTTCCTGTTTTGGGAGCTGGAGCTGATTCCGGTGTACCTGCTGCTGTCGATTTGGGGCGGTAAAAAACGGCTCTACGCAGCGACCAAGTTCATTCTTTACACGGCGGGTGGGTCGCTATTTATTCTGGTGGCGGCCCTGGCGATGGCCTTCTACGGCGATACCATCACCTTTGACATGCAGCTGCTGGCTGAGAAGGTCTACCCCCTGCGGATGCAGCTGTTGCTCTACGGGGCATTTTTGATTGCTTACGCGGTTAAGCTGCCAATTATTCCGCTGCACACCTGGCTGCCCGATGCCCACGGCGAGGCCACGGCCCCGGTGCACATGCTGCTGGCCGGTATTCTGCTGAAGATGGGGGGCTATGCCCTGGTTCGTATGAACCTAGGGATGCTGCCCGACGCCCACACCTACTTCGCCCCTATTCTGGTGATTTTGGGCTGCGTGAATATTATCTATGCCGCGCTAACCTCCTTCGCCCAGCGCAACCTGAAGCGCAAGATCGCCTACTCATCGATTTCGCATATGGGCTTTGTGCTGATTGGTATTGCTTCATTTACCAATCTGGGGCTGAGCGGCGCGGTGCTGCAAATGATCTCCCACGGGTTGATTGGGGCCAGCCTGTTCTTTTTGGTGGGGGCCACCTACGATCGCACCCACACTCTGATTTTGGACGAAATGGGCGGCGTGGGCAAAAAGATGCCCAGAATTTTTGCCATGTTCACCACCTGCTCGCTAGCGTCGCTGGCGTTGCCGGGCATGAGCGGCTTTGTGGCCGAGCTAATGGTATTTGTGGGTTTTGCCACCAGCGATGCCTACAGCTTTACCTTTAGGCTGATTACCATCATCTTTATGGCGATCGGGGTCATTCTTACCCCCATCTATCTGCTGTCGATGCTGCGGGAAATCTTCTACGGTCCCGAAAACAAAGAGCTGATCGAGCACGAAGTGCTGGCCGATGCCGAACCCCGCGAGGTGTTTATTATCGCCTGCCTGCTGGTGCCAATTATTGGCTTTGGCTTTTACCCCAAGCTGCTAACCCAAATCTACGACGCCACCACGCAGAAGCTAACGGCGCGGCTGGGCGATGTGTTTATTAGCAGCGCCAGTACTGAAAGCGCTGTGCCGCTGGCCGCACTGCCGGTGCTCAAGGCCCCGCCGGTAAGCCAGTAGAGCGCCGCTGTTCCTTCATACTTCTCTAACGAAAAGCCCTCTCGCT
>JBARVK010000125.1:0-4644 GCA_049646225.1 Nodosilinea sp. | reverse complement strand
CCACCTTCAAGACCTACTTAAACACCTTCAAATTTTTGGGCATGGTGTGGTTGGCGACGCTGTTGATTGGCTACCCAGTTGCTTATTTCCTGGCCTTCCATGTGCCCAAACTAGAGTGGCAAATTTTGCTGTTTTTGGTCTGCACTATTCCTTTTTGGACGTCTAATATCATTCGGATGATCTCCTGGGTACCACTGCTGGGGCGGGAGGGTTTAGTCAACCAAATTCTAGTGGGAGTAGGCCTAGTGCAGCAGCCGCTGGAGTTTTTACTTTACTCTGACTTTGCGGTAGTGCTGGGGATGGTGCATCTCTACATCATTTTTATGATTTCGCCAATTTTTAACAGCCTGATGCGCATCGATCGCTTTTTGGTTACCGCCGCCGAAGATCTAGGGGCATCTGGGCTACAGGTCTTTAAGGAAGTCATTTTGCCGCTATCAGCTCCGGGCATTGCTATCGGTTCAATTTTCATTGCCACGCTGGTAATGGGGGAGTTTGTCACCGTGCGGCTAATGGGGGGTGGCCAATCGGCTTCAGTCGGTAAACTAATTCAAACGCAAATTGGCAGTTTGCAATACCCCCTGGCAGCCGCCAATGCGATCGTGCTGCTGGCAGTAACGATGCTGATTATTGTCTCGATTTTGCGCGTGCTAGATATCCGCAAAGAATTGTAGGCGATCGCTCCCTCTGGGTAGGGAACCCAATCACTGTAGGGTGGGCAATGCCCACCATTGCCCACCACCCTAGACACCGATGCAAAAACGCTCTCTCTCCTTTTACCTGCTACTGGCTTTTTTCTGCCTATTCGTGCTGTTTCTCTACGGCCCGATGATCACCATTTTTATGCTGTCGCTCCAGGGGCCCGATGGTGGGTTGACTTTTCCCATGCGGGGCTTTAGCGTTTACTGGCTGGGGCAGGTGTTTCAAGAGCAGCGGGTAGGCAATTTTGTTGAGCCCTTTGTGCGATCGCTCGCCCTTGGTGCTGCCGTTATGGCGATCACGATCACAGCCTCAGTACTAGCCAGTATGGGCTTTCGCCAGCGATTCAAAGGTTCGACGATAATTTTCTACCTGACTATCGCCAGCCTGATTGTGCCGAGCATTCTAGTATCGTTGGGCATTGGCGTGGTGTTTCAGGTGATGGGTTGGCCAACCAACTGGTTCACCTCTGGGTTAGGCGCACACTTGACCTGGACCCTGCCGATCGCATTCTTGATTATGCTCGGTATTTTCAACCGCTTCAACCCCTCCTATGAAGAAGCAGCCCGCGACCTGGGCGCAACCGACCCCAAGACCTTTTGGGAGATTGTGCTGCCCCTCATCGCGCCCAGCCTGCTGGGGGTTGGCCTGCTCACGTTTACCCTGTCCTACGACGAATTCACCCGCACGTCGCTGGTGTCAGGCCAGAAAAATACGCTGCCGCTCGAAATTTTCGGGATGACCACCAATGTTACCTCCCCAGCCCTCTATGCCCTAGGAACGCTGACGACGGTATTCTCGGCATCGCTGATTTTAATTGCCTTTTTTGCCTATACCGCCGTGGTTAAGCGCCAGCGGGGGCAAGCGTAGGAGAATTTTAGATTTTGGATTAACGCTCTGAAATTCAAAATCCAAAATTAGAATGGGTCCATGGAAAGAGACTCATTCTTGGCCTTGCTGCGACAGCATCGAGCGATCGCCGTCATTCGTGCTGACGATGTTGAAATAGGTCTACATATGGCCCACGCCGCCGCCGCTGGTGGCCTGCGGCTGATCGAAATCACCTGGAACAGTGCCCATCCCGAACAGCTGGTTAGCCAGCTCAGGCGACGGCTGCCGCACTGCACTATCGGTATCGGTACCGCCCTATCGGTCACCGATCTCCAGCATGGGGCCGGGGCTGGGGCGCAGTTTTGCTTTTGTCCCCATACCGATTTCGGCCTAATTGAGACCGCCAGCACGCTGAATATTCCGATCGTGCCAGGGGCCCTAACGCCTAATGAAATCGTCGCCGCCTGGCAGGCTGGGGCGAGTGCTGTCAAAGTCTTTCCGGTTAGCGCCCTGGGAGGAGCCAGCTATATTCGCAGTTTGCAGGGGCCGCTGGCCCACATTCCCCTGGTACCCACCGGGGGAGTCACCGTGACCAACGCAGGCGAAATGTTGGCCGCAGGGGCGATCGCCGTTGGGCTTTCCACGGCTCTTTTTCCTCAAACCATGGTGGCCAACCGCAGATGGGCGGAACTGACGGTCCGGGCGACAGATTTAGTGGAGCGGCTTTCGAGCGCCAATCAGCCCTGGCCTGGGAGGCGATCGCCCTATCGTCCTAGCTGCCCAGCTTGAAGGCTTCTACGCTGAGGGCATAGATGGCCCCGACCTTAAAGCTGTTAATACAATCCAACCAAAGGGGCTTGGGCACCGCTTTGAGCAAGGCCGGGTCGCGCCAGCGACGACTGTACACCAACCAACTCACCAATTCTGCGGCCAAGACCAAAAATGCCGACACCGCCGTATCTTGTACCGCCGCCTGCCCTGCGATCGCCGACAACGACACCGCAAAAAAGTAGCCAAGCAGCAGGCTAATCAATACCAAAGACACCCGTCGCCAGGGGTTAACCAACCACAGGCTGAGCTGATCGCCCAAATCATCGATCAACGTACTCAAGCGGGTGCGCTGCATTGGTTACCCCTTAAAATAAACGTCTAGATCTCCGCCACCAGTACAAATTCTATAGGCCTTTCGGTCTCCCTTACCCCGGGTTCATCCCGCTATCGAGGCCGACAGGCCGGATGAATTCCCCCCTGCCCGCACAGGTAGTCCAGCTGATCGGCTTGGAGGTTAAGCGCTTTGGAAAAATCTACCCCCGCCAAGGCTTGGTCCGTGTTAGATTCAGCCACGGTCACGACAAAACTATCTGCGGGCACCGATGCAGCCGAAACAAACTGCACCCCGGCAAAATTTGCCCCCGCCAGGGCTGCCCCCGTCAGCACTGTTCCCTCCAGATTGGCCCCCTCTAGATTGGCCTGAGCCAGGTTTGCCCCGCTCAAGTTTGCCCCGCTCAACCAGCTGTAGCTCAGGTTGGCCTGCCTTAGGTTAGCCTCACTTAAGTCAGCTTCCCTAAGGTTGGCCTCGCTCAAATCGGCCCAAGTCAAATCAGCCTTAGTGAGCTGTGTGGCAATTAAGGAAGCCTGGCGCAAGCGGGCTTCAACCAAGCTGGCCTGGCTGAGATTGGCATCGGTCAAATCAGCCCCCACCAGGCTGGTGCCGTCAAACCGTCCATGCCGGACATCGGCGGCAATAAACCAGGCGCTGCTGGCGTTAGCACCTGTAAAGTCAGCATAAGGGGCGATCGCATTACTGAGATTGGCCCGCAGCAGGCTAGTACTGCGAAAAAGGCTGTACCGCAGCTGAGCCGCCACCAGACTCGCCTCAGTCAGGTCTGAACCGCTGAAGTCGGTGATCCAATCGTCAAACGTATCGCTGCGACCATCCGCACCAGGGTCAAAAAACGTAGCCTTACGCAGCCGGGCTCCCGACAGCACCGCGTTAGTCCACAGCACACCAGCCAAATTCTGCTGTTCTAGCACTAGCGTAAAGGCATCGGGGCTTTCAATCACGTAGCCCAGGTTGGTACCGCTCAGATCTACCTGGTTCAGGTAACCGCTGTGCAGCACCAAAATTTTGGCCAAGGTCCGCTTCACTGTCTGCTGCCGGAGCTGAGGTATTCGCTGCTGCTCTAGCGGCAGCGCCAGCAGGTCATTGGCCAACGCCAGATTTAAGCGCTTCAGCGGGGGAATAGCCGGAGGGCCAAGAGTTACCAGCGCCTGTTGCAAGGTATCCAGCAGTTTAGGGTCATCGGTTTGGCCCAGCATGTCGACTAGCAGCGGGATCGCACGGGGGTCTTCAGTACTGGCTAGGGCCAGGGCAGCGGCCTGGCGATCGCTAAACGATGTGGCGTTTTGGCTAAGGTTTTCTACAAGAGCTAAAAAGAGCGCATCGTTGCTGTCTCTCCCCAATGGCAGCCGCCGAGCCAGCCACAGCATCTCTAGAACGGCCAAAACACCGACTCCTACAAGCACTCCGCCCACCACCGGCAGGTAGTACCGCCAGCCCTTGAGTCCTAACACCTGAGCCGAATCCTCAGGAGAGAGCACAATGGCGGTCAGTCCGCCATATTCCTGCGTCGTCAAGCCCACCAGAGGCCTAGACGATAACGCTAGGGATTCCACAGAACTGTCCCCATAACCATTGGCACTGGCTGGGCTAGGGCTGTAGCGCGTGGGCAACAACCCACCTCGCAATTCCACTACGCGGGTTCCAGCCATCCGATCGTACCAGGCTCGGTGCGAAGGGCGCCTGAGCCCCACAGCGATCGCCCCTACACCACCCATCCCAACCAATCCCACTAACCAGGGCAGACTCGGGAACGCCCCGCTAGCCAACCAAACGCCGTAGGCCGCAACAGCAGGTCCACCCCAGCGCCCCATCTCACGCACCGCAGTAGCTCGTGCCCCCGGTGCGGAGCGGTTGTCCCCCACTACCTGCAAACCCAACCAAGCCTTTGGCCAGGTTTTGCCCCGCGTAGCCAGGCCGTAGGCTTGGCTACCAGCAACAGCGATTGGCAGCACCAGAGCACTAAACCACAATACATTGGTTAGGGGTGGCAC
>JBARVK010000124.1:0-4291 GCA_049646225.1 Nodosilinea sp. | reverse complement strand
TGATGGTTCAGTCTCCCTCAATGCCGGCGAGGTTAGCTGACGGGCTAGGGCTGAGAGATACCCTTTTCCGATTACCCTTCATGCGGGTCAAAGAACTCGGAAATACGCCCCTTACTTGGTTCCCCCGCTCTAGTCGTGAGGACAACTAGATTAGGCTGACTTGTTCGATACCTAAATTGTAGAAGGGAAAAATAAAAAGCGTCAACAAGGACTTTACATTGTGTGACTATTTGTATCGCTTAATACAGTCACTGATTCGGGCAAATATTTTTATTTTTTAGAGGGAATTGCTAGCTCAAATAAAAAGCATTAACGCAGAAGAAAATGAATTTTAAAGAGTTTTTTTATCCTCTTAAGTATCTTTCTTTCGGAGTATTTTTGCAGATGCTCAAATAGGCAGGTGGGGCGGCGATCGCCGCCCCGCAGGTCTAGCGATAGCGCTGGGTCAGATGGTCGAGCCACTCCAGCTCATCAATGGCGAGTTCCCACCCCAGGGCACCCGCATTTTGGGTTGCCTGACGGGCATTTTTAGCGCCTGGAATCGGCAGCACGTTGCCCTGAGCCACTAGCCAGTTGAGTGCCACCTGGGCGGGAGTGCGATCGCGCTTTGTGCCAATCTCTTGCAGCGCCTCAACCACCGGCATAATCTGGGTCAGCCCGCTCTGGCTAAAGCGCGGGTCGAGCCAGCGGGCGCCGGCGGGCTTGTGGTCGGCTTCGGGGGTATATTTACCGGTCAGTAACCCCTGGGCCAGAGGACTGTAGGCCAAAACGGTAACGCCTAGATCGCGGGCGGTAGCCATGACGCCGTTAGCCTCAATTTTGCGGTTGAGTAGCGAGTACTGCACCTGGTTGACAGCCAGGGGAATGCCCTGTTCAGTCAGATAGCCATGGGCCTCGCGCATTTGGCTGGCCGAATAGTTGCTCACCCCAACAGCGCCAACCCGGCCTTGTTTGACCTCTGCCGCCAGCGCCTGCATCAGGTCGCGTTGGCTGAGCAGAAAATTCAGCGGCCAGTGCACCTGGTAGAGGGCCACCGAGTCGACCTGAAGGCGATCGAGGCTGGCCGACAGGGCATCGGCCACCGAGGCTTTAGAAAAGCGCCAGGGCAGCGGGAAGTATTTGGTAGCCACTACGGTTTTCTGGGCCGCTGACTGGGGGCGCTGCTGCATAAAGCGGCCCAACAGCCGCTCTGACTGGCCAAACCCGTAGATCTCGGCGGTGTCGAACAGCGTTAGCCCTGCATCGAGCACGGCGTCGAAGGCGGCCCTCAAATCGCTGTCGCCGTAGGCTTTACCGTAATCCCAAAAGAGGGAGTCGCCCCAGGCCCAGGTGCCCACGCCCAGTGCCGGTACCACCAGGCCAGCGGGGCCAAGGGTGACGGTTTGCAAGTCGGCAATGGGGGACATGGGTCAGACTCCAGGGCAAGAAAAACGTAGCTTTATTGTAAACTTTGGTAAAGAGCTTTCAGAATCATCCCCAAGGAAGAACCTGCCATGAACCGCCGCCGTTTCCTGCAAATTGCCCTAGGGCTTTGCCTGGTGTGTCTGAGCTGGATCGTTTCGCCACTCCCGGCGCTGGCCTTGGGGGGTGACCAAATTCCGCTGGGCGACCCGGCCCCCGACTTTACCCTGCCGACCAACGCTGGCGATGGGGACATTTCTCTGGCGGATTTTCGAAATCAGTGGGTGGTGCTGTACTTTTATCCCCGCGACTTTACCTCGGGCTGTACCATCGAGGCCCAGCGGTTTGAGCGCGACATGGCCGAGTACAGAGCTCGCAATGCTCAGATTATTGGTATCAGTGCCGACAGCATCGAGTCCCACGCTGAGTTTTGTGACGGCGAGGGGCTAGAGTTTCTACTGCTGTCAGACCCTAAAGGAGTCGTCAGTAAGGCCTACCGTTCGTGGCTGGGAGCGATGTCGCTGCGGCACACCTATATCATTGGGCCAGATGGCACCATTCAGGCCCGATTTTTAGGGGTACAGCCGGTGATCCACAGTCAAGAGGTGCTGGCCGAGCTAGATAAGTTGCAGGCCGTCTAGGGGCCGTTCACGGCGTCTGTCTACGGTTTTGGGTGCGAGGCCAAACCATTCACCTGAAACGATCGCCCTAGGCCCGATCTCAACCCCTGCTGCGCTAGCCTCTGGGGCACAGCGCAAAAAATAGTGTGATCTACCCTACATTTCAGCCCCCATGTGGGGCTTAGACCATGACAAGCTGCTGGGCTAGCGGGTTGAAATGGCCCTGGGGAAATAGAATCTAAACGGTGATAAAGTATCAATCTTTCACTCGGGCGTTCGCTCGGGACAGTTCTATAGGGAAATGGGCGCATGAATTCGCTGGGACGACACATTTTGGTCGAGTTTTTTGGCTGTTCGTCAGACATTCTCAACGACGTGCCGCTGATTGAGAGCAGCATGGTAGGGGCTGCCGCCGACGCTGGGGCGACGGTGATTAGCTCAGTATTTCACCATTTTTCGCCCTTTGGCGTGTCGGGAGTGGTGGTCATTCAAGAAAGCCACCTGGCGATTCATACCTGGCCCGAGTACCGCTACGCAGCGGTGGACCTGTTTACCTGCGGCGACACCGTTAACCCCTGGATTTCCTTCGACAAGCTCAAGCTGGCTTTTAAAGCCGACTACGGCTCAGCCCTGGAAATGAACCGTGGCCAGCTGGAACTGCTGGAGCGCATCGACGTTGACCTGGGCGAACTACGCGACGAAGTCACCAACCGGCTGATCACCCCCAAACAGAGCCGCAGCGTCTGGTTTACCGACAAAAACGACGACATTGCCCTGTCGATTCGCCACAAGGGCGATCGCGTCTTTCGCGAGAAATCTCCTTACCAAACCGTCGAAATTTTTGACACCTTTGCCTACGGCAAAATGCTCACCATCGACAACATGGTGATGTGCAGCGAAAAGGATGAAAACGCCTACCACGAGATGATCATCCACGTGCCGATGCTGCTTAATCCCAGCTTCAAGGACGTGCTGGTGATCGGCGGCGGCGACGGCGGCAGCGTGCGCGAAATTTTGCGCCATCCCCAGGTCGAGCAGGTGACCATGGTTGAAATTGACGAAGCGGTGGTGCGGGCCTCCAAGGAGTTTCTGCCTTCGCTGTCGGGTGCCCTCGACGACCCCAAACTCGACCTCCGCATTGAAGACGGTATTGCCTTTGTGGCCAACGCCCCCGACCACGCCTACGACCTGATCGTGATCGACTCCTCTGACCCGGTGGGGCCATCGGAGGGGCTGTTTAGCACCGAGTTCTACCAGCAGGTGTACCGCATTCTCAAGCCCGGTGGGGCCGTTACCGCCCAGAGCGAGTCACCCCGGTTTAACCAGCGGGCCTTTGTGGATATTCACCGCTGCCTGAAGGGCATTTTTGGCGACGAAAATATGTTCTGCTACCTGGCCTTTATTCCCACCTACCCCACCGGCATGTGGAGCTTTAACTATGCCACCAAGGGGGCGGCCCACCCGCTTCAGGGCATGGATGCAGACCGCTCTGGGGCCTTCGCGGCTGAGCACAGCCTGCAATATTACAACGTGGGTATGCACCAGGCGGCTTTTGCCCTGCCCAATTTCGTGCAAACCATGCTGAAGGGGTGATGATCGCCGGGCCTAGGGCGTCAGACTTTGCGAGGCAGGGGGTTCGCCCGCCCGAGTCAAGCCATCCTCGCCGCCCTGGCCCTAACCCTTACAATCCATTTCAAAGGGTAGAAGCCAGCGATCGCGCTATCTGCCAACCTAGATAGGCGACGGCTACGAGGGAACCAAGGCATGAAGCTGTTAATTTTTGGCGCAACCGGCGCTACAGGACGCGAACTGGTCAAACAAGCGCTGGCCCAGGGGCATACCGTCACCGGGTTTTCTCGCCATGCGGGTGACCTGGTCAGCGACTACCCCACTCTACCGGTGGTGGAAGGCGATGTCACCGATCGAGACACCGTTGAGCAAGCTGTTCGGGGTCAAGATGCGGTGCTGTCTGCCCTCGGTTCGTCGAGCCTTAAGCGGAACCCAGCCCTGACAGAAGGCATAAAGCATATTGTTGACGCCATGGAACAGCACCATGTACGGCGGCTGGTGTACCAGTCATCGCTAGGGGTGGGCGACAGCCGTAAGCAGGTTGGTTTTTTGGTGCGGTACATCATTATTCCGCTGGTGCTGCGTAATGCGATCGCAGATCATACAGACAAAGAGCGCATTATTCAGCAGAGCGGACTAGACTGGGTCATTGTGCGCCCCGCCGGGCTCACCGATGGCCCGCATACAGGGCAGTACAAAGC
>JBARVK010000123.1:0-3856 GCA_049646225.1 Nodosilinea sp. | reverse complement strand
CTTTTGTTTAAATCTGAAACCGATCGGCTCTACGATGCTGTGCACCAGCTTGAGCAGGCCAACCAGGCGCTGACTCAGCGGATGGGGCAGCTGCAAGACCAAATTCAGTTCTTAGAAGACCAGGTCTACGACCCCGACCGGCTAGCGGTCTTGGTCTGCTCTGTGATTCGTGAGGCGATTGGGGAGCGAGTACGGCGGGATCCGGGTGCGATCGCCGGGGTGCTGGGCCCAGAAATGGGGCTAGCCATTCAAGAGCAGATTGTGACCGAGCGAGAGGCGATCGTGAAAGCGCTGTCGCCAGTGATTGGGGCCACGGTTTCAGACTACGTTCGGGATGGTTTGCAGTCGATGCTGCCGGGGGGGATATTTCGCAAAGCTGGCGATCGGGCCAGTGGTAAAAATCTGCCCCTGGCCCTGCCTGGCGGAGGATCCCTGGTGGAGGTTGTCCCTGGCTCGGCTAAATCCTCCAAATCGTGGCTGAAGAAAGGGCTAGTCGTGCTGCTGGTCGTGGGCCTGGCTGGGCTAATCTACGGTCTACTGAATCGCCCCGGACAGCGGCTAGAGCGAGCGGTAGCCCAGGCTATAGACGCCAATCCCGAACTCACGGTTTATCGCCTCAGTGCCGATATGCAGGGGCGGACCTTGCACCTGAGCGGGCGACTACCCAACCGCTATTTACGCAGCCAGGCGGAACAGGTGGCCAAAACCATTGCCCCCAATTACAGCCTGGCCAATGACATTATTGTGGTAGAGTCTTTTTCTCAAATTCCCACCCGCGTTTATTTTGACCTCAACGCTGCCCAGGTCAAAGCCAACGACATTGAGGAAAAACTGACGCTGGTCAAGCAGTATTTGCAGCAAAACCCTCGGCAGCGGTTGACTATTACCGGCTACGCCCTGCCCGAGGAAACCGCCAGTGATACCCTGGCTTTGCAGCGGGCTCAGGCGGTGCAGCTACAGCTCGAAGACTTGGGCATCGACCGCCGCCGCCTCAGTGCCACTGCCGCTGAGGGCACCCCCCCCGATGTCGCGGCCAACGAAGCCGACTGGCTGCGTCGAACTGTACTGTTTGAAGTGGCTACGCCTGACCTTGACGCCCCTGAGGACTGACCATTGGCTGCCGATGATCGCGAAGAACTAGCTCAGCTCCAGAACCTTTTGGTCAGCGCCATGGGCCAATCTTTCGATGGTTCTGCCCCAGAGGCCGGGCCGGGTGACCAGGCCGAGGAGTTTGCAGCGGGCTCTCCAAATTCCCCAGCCGATTTCAACGATGCTAATGACGGCGTGGCCCTGCTGCAAAGCATCTTAGTCCATCCCGAGCTGGGGGAATTTCGAGAGCACCTAACCGCCCTCGATCAGCGCTGCGCCGATCTAGAACAGCAGCTCGATCAGTCTACAAAGCTAGTCAAGCTGCTGATTCCGCTGATTTCAGAGTTGCTAAACCGCCAGTCTGCTGAGCTGAAGCAAGAGTTCAACACCCTGCTTGA
The DNA here is from genome assembly GCA_049646225.1 of Nodosilinea sp. Taxonomy (GTDB): domain Bacteria; phylum Cyanobacteriota; class Cyanobacteriia; order Phormidesmidales; family Phormidesmidaceae; genus Nodosilinea. The sequence goes on along the minus strand of JBARVK010000123.1, from coordinate 2,369 downwards.
ACCGATCACAGAACGCCTCAAGGCCATCGAAAGCGGCCTGGAGACTCGAGAGCTGTCGATTCAAATTACCGGCCTTGACCCAGATCCCTAACTACGGCCCTGATGCCCTTCGTCCAGCCACTCCAGCTAGCGACAATAGGAATTGGGGGCTGTGATCGACAGGTCTGCGATCGCTTTCAACCGCTGATAGGCCGCCGCGATCGCCATAAAGGCCTCAGGCGTACCCCCCTGGTCAGGGTGGGTTTCTCGGGCTCGCTTGCGGTACGCATCGTTGAGCTGACCGCGGGTGAAGGGCACGGTCAGGGCCAGCAACCGCAGCTGGGCCGCGTAGGTTTGCTCTAGCTGGCGTAGGGGTAGAGCCTTGCTCCGGTCGGTGGAGGCAGGCGGACGCCTCGTCTGGTGGTGAGTGCCAGAGTTGGGTGGGCTTTTGGGAGACGGGCTTTGGCCATAGGCCGTTTGGTCTCTAGCATCCCTTGACCCGGCTGCGGTTCGGCGTTTGCGTCGGTCTAAGCTGGCTTTCCACTCAGCGGCAAAGCAGCCGTGAGTTTGAACAGCGGTCAACCCGCTGGCGTCTCGGGCATCGGCAATGGCTTGCTCACTGGTTTTGGCCCGTCCATAGGCAAAGGGTTCCGCATCGGCGAACCAGCAGCAGCCCAAATCTCGCCAGGCGGCCCAAAACCACTGATGTTCACAATGGACGATCGAATAACAGGAGACTGCCATATCCTCTGCTGCGTTCTGGCCTTAGGTACAAATATACTGTACAACCGATCCCCGGACTCATTGCTCAATTTTAAGTAAGCCTTGGTGTCCCTGTAATTATTTTTTCCAAAAAAAAATCCTAAGAACGCCATAAAGCTGCGATATGCACCTCTCCTTCTGCGCTCCCCAGCCCCTAGGCTCCCCTACAGTATGCCGATTGGAGTACTAGTCAGAACACTAGGTTGTCTCCCTAAGAACTTGCGATGGTAGCTTGCCGAAGTGCTTTTGATAGTCTTGAGCAAACTGTCCCATGTGGGTGAAGCCAAAGCGCTGGGCGATCGCGCTAATTTCTTGACCAGCGCTCTTGGCCTGTTTCAACTGCTTATGAACAGCGCTGAGACGGAGTCTTTTTAGATAAGCTTTAGGCGTAACCCCATAGTAATCTTGAAATAGATAGATTAAGGTTCGCTGACTGATATGAGCGGCCTGGCAAATATCCCCTAGACTAATCGGATCGGAAAGGTGTTCAGTGATATACATCTCTGCCGTTTTTAGCGCAATAAACCGTTTAGGAGGCAGCGGTTTTTTTGAAATATCCAGCAGCTCTGACACGGTTCGTACCAAGCAAACTAAAATTTCCCACTCCAAGCTGCGGAGAAAGTGCATAGATTCAATCAAGTGCTCAGCATTGTGAGTCAAGCTTTGGTTTAAGCAGTTGACCATGGCACAAACCCGCTTTCGCTGGCCACTCGAGTAAGCCAAAACTTTTTTATGGTTACCAAATAGTTGCCTAGGTTCTGGCAGTTCCAATATCTGACAAACTCGGTACAGAAGCTCTTCGCTGATGTGGATTGTCCCCATCTCCACCGCCGATTGGGTGGCACAATCAATTTCAGTGCCGGGCGGCATGACGACAATGTGATCCTCTGTCAGGCCCTTGTAGTTCCACAGGGACTGCTGCGTGGGGGATCGAGCAAAAAAAACAAATGCCCAGCGAGTCTGGGGCGATGTGCCAAAATACTTGATGCAACGGTTTACTTGAAATAGGGAAACGTTAAAGTGTTCTAGCTTATTGTGAAAGAGATATCCCTCAAAACTGCCCGCCTCTAGCTGTACCAGTTGTACCAAAGGCCCTTGAGAAAAACGGGTCAACTTCTCATAGTCAAAAAAATCAATTGCTACCTTAGAGCTACAGTTACTCTGCTTAAATTGCGAGTCATCTTCGATCTTTTTTGTCGAGTTCATCGTGTTTTAAACCATTAGTTATCTTATTTAGCGAACCTGTTTCAATTCTCAATAAGAATGAGTCCCTAGAGTTGAGGATCGATCTTCGCCGCTATGTTCAGCACTTATTCGGTGCCCAAAACTTCAAAACCTTAGCTCAACTTTATCCAGTCAGGTGGCATAGCAACATAGCTCGATCAGTGTGTCGAGGATAGGGTAGGGGACTTTGCTGTCAAGTACAGGGACAAAACTTGAAATGTGAGCAGAAAGCATGAGCTGAATAAGATTTTACAGATCATAGGGTACGATGGTGAGGTAGGGATCCCACACCCCTACTACCAACCGCTGGGTGCATCCCAAATTTGCAAATTCGTAGATTTGATGGACAATTGGCCCGTCATGCCCGTGCAAACGGGCATCTATCGAGAGCCGTTGCTACCAGG
>JBARVK010000122.1:0-7813 GCA_049646225.1 Nodosilinea sp. | reverse complement strand
GCCCAGGAAATTGCCAACCACCTGGCGATCGCCCTGCAAACCGCATCCCTGCTAGAGCGGGTACAGCACCACCGCGAACGGCTACAGGCCCTCTCCAATCGCATGTTAGAAACCCAGGAAACCGAGCGCCGCCTGCTGGCCCACGAACTCCACGATGAAATTGGTCAGGCCCTGACCGCCGTTAAGCTCAATTTGCATCGCCTAGAACGGACGGCTGAGATCCCTGCCGGCAACCCCGTGCTGACGGATTGCCTGCGCGTTACCGAAACGGCCCTACAGCAGGTGCGCAATCTCTCTCTAAACTTGCGCCCCTCTATGCTCGACGATCTGGGCTTGCTGCCCGCCCTGCGCTGGTACATCCACCGGCATCAAGAGCGCACGGGGCTGGCCGAAACCCTAGTGTGTAAAGACTCACTATCGCCCCTGCCAGCCAGTCTAGAAACCGCCTGCTTTCGGATCGTGCAGGAGGCACTTACCAATATTGCCCGCCATGCCCAGGCAACAGCGGTGACCGTCACCCTGACGACCACTGCCGATACCCTTGAGCTGAGCATCCAGGATGACGGCATCGGGTTTGATATGCAGACGGTTAATCAGGCCATAATGCAGGGCTCTAGCCTGGGACTGCTGGGCATGCAGGAACGGGCATCCTTGGTGGGAGGGCAGGTCACCATTACCTCAGAGCCCGGCCAAGGTACTTTGATTCATCTAAAGGCTCCCCATTCATCTTTGATGACGGGCTTGCCTCCAATCTACCGGGATGTACCACACCATGATTAAACTTGTGCTAGCCGATAACCATACCCTGGTACGGGCCGGATTTCGCTCGCTGGTAGAAGACCTCAATGGGGTTGAGGTGATTGGCGAAGCCGACAATGGTCGAGATGTGGTGCAGCTGGCGGCAACCCTCAACCCGGACCTGATTTTAATGGACATTGCCATGCCGGAAATGAACGGGCTGGAGGCAACCGCCCGCATTGTCCATGACAGCCCTGGAGTACGAGTGCTGATTTTATCCATGCACGCCAACGAAGAATATGTCTACCAGGCCTTGCGATCTGGAGCCATGGGCTACCTGCTCAAAGACAGCGGGATCGAGGAGCTAGAGCTGGCGATTCGGGCGATCGCTCGGGGAGAGACCTACCTGAGCCCAGTCGTGTCTAAGTATGTCGTTACCGACTATGTGCGCCGTCTGGAGACAGACACTGACCCCCTCGATCAGCTCACCCCACGCCAGCGGGAAATTCTTCAGCTGATCGCTGAGGGCAAAGGCACCAAAGACATTGCTGACCTGCTATACATCAGCGCTAAAACCGTTGAGACCCATCGATCGCAGCTGATGGACCGGCTCGGCATTCACGATATTGCCGGACTGGTGCGCTATGCCATTCGGATCAAACTGGTGTCTTTAGATGATTAACTTCAACAGTCAGCCCAGCCAGACACCAAACTTAGGAGAATTTCGGTGAGACATAAACAAAATGACCGATATCTTAGCGTTAGCCCACCTCAGTACCAGACCCTGGTTGAGTGAGATGGGTCGCGGTTCAGGCAAATCGCGCTCAGAAGTCAGCAAATTCCTGAGGCCAGAGTACCGTGAAATTTCTTAGGCTAGATCGTAGAGCCAAAATTTGAACATGTTTGGTCCACTGAGAAGGGGCTACATCAGAGCAAAAAAATGACAGACATTTCTGTAAGTCACACTCCAGCTAAACCGTCATCCCCTGGGGGCATGGCTGAACCAGCCCAAGATCTAAATCTTCAGGTCAAAGATCAGGTACCTACCGCCCTCGACAGTCAGGTCATTGATTGGGTCTTTGACCTGGTTCAGCGCATCCGGCAATCCCTGGATCTTGATGTGGTGCTACAGACAACCGTGGCCGAAGTGCGCCAGCTGTTGCAGCTAGATCGGGTATTTTTGTTTGAGTTTCAGCCGGACTGGGGCGGTGTCGTGGTTGTTGAAGACTGTCATCCCGATTGTTTGTCGTTGCAGGGGCAGCGGGTCTATGACGAGTGCTTTGCCGAAAAATGGGTTAGTGCCTACAGCCAGGGGCGGGTTCAAGCCGTAGGCGATATCTACCAAGCTGGGTTAACCCCTTGCCATATTGAACTGTTAGAAAGGCTGGGGGTGCGGGCTAATCTGGTGGTTCCGCTACAGGTCAATGGTCAACTGTGGGGGTTGCTTGTGGCCCAGCACTGTACGGCCCCCCGGCCCTGGCAGGTTGACGAAGTGCGCGTGATGCAGCAGTTGACAACCCATGTTGGTATGGCCATTGAACAATCAGAACGCCACCGGCAAGTGCTGGCTGAACTAGCGCTTTATCAGCAGACGGAAGACCGTTTGCAGCAGCAGGCCAAACAGTTTCACGACCGACGCATGGAGAGCATTAGCACCTTGGCAGGTGGAATAGCCCAGGATTTGAGCAACGTGCTAATTCCAATCATATTGGCAGCAGAAATGCTGAAACAACCCACCTTAAGTTTTAAGCAACGGCAGCAGTGGCTCAACCGTATTACCCTAAGTGCCCATCGGGGAGTCAGTCTGGTAGATCAAGTACTGGCTTTTGCCCAAGAATCGACCGGACAAACAGGCCAACTACAGCTGGCCTATCTGCTGGGTGAACTGGTCCAGACCCTGCAAGAATCGCAGCCCACCTCCGTGCGGATTACGTCTCAGTTGAGGCAGCCCAGTTTGTGGCCAGTGCAGGGAGATGCCACCCAGCTGCAACAGGTGTTTTGGAATCTCTGCATAAATGCCTACGAAGCCATGCCCCAGGGCGGGCGGCTGCATCTAGTCGCTCAAAATTGCTGGTGGCGCGGGTCCGCTGAGTATCCCCACCGGCTGCCCGGGGCCTACGTTAGAGTAACGGTTAGCGACACAGGCACAGGCATGACGCCGGAGGTGTGCGATCGCAGCTGCGAACCATTCTTTACCACCCGTGCCCAGCAGGGGCACACCGGCTTAGGCCTCTCGACGGCGCTGGGATTGATTCAGGGCCACGGCGGCTGGTTGACGCTGCAAAGCCGGCCTGATCAAGACATTCTCAATCGCGGCACCATTGCAGAGGTCTACCTACCCGCCCACCTGAGCAAGATGACCCGGCCCCAGGCCCCACCAGAACTCCCAGAAGGCCAGACAGCACCCGTGCTGATTGGCCCGCTAGAAGGGGAGGTGCAATCGCTCTTGCAGGCAATTTTAGAGAGCTACCACTACCAGGTTTTGCTGGCGGAAGACAGTACCGATGCGCTCGCCCTGTACATTCAGCACCAGGCCAACCTCAAGGCCGTCATCTTGGCTCCTATCCTGCCCACCCAAAATGGCTCGTCTCTATTGCGCCGCATGCACCAAATCTCACCTCAGGTACCTCTACTCGCCGTTGGCGATCCAGCCGCGAGCGGCTCAGTTCCGACCACAGTACAGATAACCTCAGCCTCCATAACGCCTCTGCTGAATACCCTGACTGGGGTTCTGCAATCATCCCTATAGCTACAGCCACTGAGGTTAGTGCTATATGGCCTTGGCCCCACGAATTGGGTTTAGATCAGCCCGGTTGACTCATCAGGGGATGACATTACCATACCGCCGCCGCTGGGCCGTCCATGGGTCTACTGAGCCAGTATCCCTGAGCCAGATCACACCCGACCTGCTGCAAAAATTTGAAGGCCAGTTCGTCTTCTACCCCTTCGGCGGTGATGCGTAACCCCAAACTGTGACCCAAGCCAATGATGGCGTTGATAATATTTTGAGACTCGGAGCTTTGCATGGCTGTAATGACAAACATTTTGTCAATTTTGAGTTCTGAGAAGGGCAGTCGAGCCAGGCGAATTAGCGACGAGTAGCCTACACCAAAGTCATCGATCGAGAGCTGCATCCCTTTAATCCGCAGTCGAGTCAGCAGGTCTAGGGTGGTGGTCGGATCAGCCATGGCGCTGGTTTCGGTCAGTTCTAAAATGACGCGCCCAGGATCGATCTTGTAGGCATGGCAAGTGGTAGCAATCCGATCGGCCAGGCGAATGTCGCTCAAGGACTTGGCTGAAAGATTGATAGACAGCGACAGATCGGCTTGGGCAAAGCAGGTGGAAAACCAGGCCAGAGCCTCTGTGTAAATGGCATCGGTCAGTAGATCGATCAGCCCGGTTTGCTCGGCAAAGGGAATAAAGCGATCGGGAGGAATCAGCCCAGCCTGGGGATGGCGCCAGCGCACCAGCGCTTCAAACCCCGCCAGCTGCCCCGTCTGACAGACAACTTTGGGTTGATACCACACTTCAATTTGATGGGTCTCAATCGCCGTCATTAGCGAAACGATAGTGACTAGGTTCTCCTTAGGAGGAATCTGAGCTTCGGCTTGTTTAGCCATACCCAGGGCATTGGGTTTCCCTGTGGTCAGTAAAGACCGCAGCTGGTTTTGAGAAAAGGGCTTTGAAATCGTACCGGCAACGTTGAGGCCATGCTCAGCTGCCGATCGGTAGGCTGCCTCCAGTACCCGACTGCCGATACCGCTGATGATGATCACTTGGGCTTGACAGGTCAGTTCCCCTAATCGCCGCAACACTTCAATGCCGTCGATGTCGGGCATGACCAGATCTAGGGCCAAGTGGGTAGGTCTCCAGGTTTGCAAGTGCTGAAAAAAGTCACTAGCTGTGGTGGTCGAGACAGCTAAAACGCCTGAAGCATGGGCAATTTCGGTTATTAACTGACCGATCGCCGGATCGTCATCAAGGATGAGTAGCTTTGCTGGTTCAGCGCCCCCTGGAGTCATGGCGCTGGCTCCCATAGACTTTGTCTAACCATTCGGGCGAGGTCTTGCAGTCGATAGGGTTTTTGCAGCACGGCGGCCCCATGGCCCATCTGGCCCTGCTGTACAATCGCATTCTCAGTGTAGCCAGAGGTGTACAGCACCTTTAGCTGAGGCCGCAGCGCCCTGGCGGCCTCAGCTAGCTGCGGTCCATTCATGCCGCCGGGCATCATGACGTCAGTGAATAAGAGATCGATGTCAGGCTCTCGATACAAGGTTTGCAGGGCATGGCCCCCGGCCTGGGCCGTTAGCACTCGGTAGCCGAGGGACGTGAGTTGACGTTCAACGTGGGTTAGCAGTAAATCATTGTCTTCCACCACCAGAATGGTTTCAGTGCCTCCGACGATCGCAGCGGTCTCTTCTGGAGCCAATTCAGAGGGTTGCCCCTGCCGGGTACGGGGTAGGTAGAGGTTGACGGTGGTTCCCTGGCCTAGTTCTGAATAGATCGCCACGTGGCCGCCCGACTGCTTGACAAAGCCGTACACCATACTTAACCCCAGGCCGGTGCCACGACCCAATTCCTTAGTGGTAAAAAAAGGTTCAAATACTTGGCTCAGGTGGTCAGGGTGAATGCCCTGGCCTGAATCACTGACGATAATTTTGACATATTCTCCTGCCGTCACTTCAGCATGCTGGTCGGCGTAGTGCTGATCGAGATAGGCATTGGTCGTCTCTATAGTGAGCTTTCCCCCATCCGGCATGGCATCACGGGCGTTCAAACACAAATTAACAATAGCCGATTCCAGCTGAGTGGCATCGACCAGACAAGACCACAGATCCTGGGTCTGCATCAGGTCGAGATCGATATTGGCGATTAGGGTGCGTCGCAGCAAAGGCTCTATTTCTACCAGTAGAGCATTGACCTGTACTACTTTGGGGTCAAGGGGCTGCCGCCGGGCAAAGGCGAGCAGGCGATGGGTCAGGTCGGCCCCCCGCTGGGCCGCGGCCATGGTGAGATCGGCCAGCGCCGCCAAATCGGGATACGGCTTTAGTTGTTCGGTCAGCAGCTCCGCGCTGCCCACAATCACGGTCAGCAGGTTGTTAAAGTCGTGGGCGATGCCGCCAGTCAGCTGGCCCAGCGATTCTAAGCGTTGCGACTGGTGCAGCTGCCGTTCTAGCTTTAGCCGTTGGGTAATGTCGGTGTTGACGGCCATCATGGCTCGTGGGTGCCCGACCTCGTCCCGCACCAGGGTCCAGTTGCACTCGGTAGTCAGGGATGAACCATCTTTGCGATGCTGGTTCATCACGCCGCTCCAGCTTCCCTGCTGTCGGACAGCGGCGGTGGCTTGAACAAAGGTTTCTCGGTCTTCGTCAATCAGGGTTTCTACCGATTGGCCGAGCGCTTCTTGGGCCGTCCAACCGTAGAGCCGCTCAGCGCTGCGGTTCCAGAACTGAATGGCCAGGTGCATATCGCTGACGATGATGGCATCCTGGGTTTCATCCAGCAGGGCGGCCTGCTGGGCCAGCTGTTTTTGGGTGGCTTTTTGCTCGGTGATATCGCGAAAATAAACCGCCAACCCCTCCGCAGAGGGATAGGCACTGACGTCAAACCAGGTGTCGAGGGGCGGATAGAAGAATTTGAGGGTCGTCGACAGCCCTGTTTCCATAGCCTGATGGTAGGCTTGGTAGCTCTGGCTTTCAACGGCTTCTGGAAACTCCTGCCAGACTTCTTGCCCCAGTAGTTCAGAGCGCGATCGCTGCAGCAGCCGCTCGGCTTCTCGATTGAGAAAGGTAAACTGCCAATTGCGGTCGAGGATAAAAAAGCCGTCGCTGATGCTTTCCAGCGTCAGGTTGAGGCGATCGGCGAGGGATTGGGCCGCCGCTTCCGCCAGCCTGCGATCGTGGATATCTAGGGCTGACCCGTACCACTTGATTCGGTGGCCAGCTTCGTCGTAGATGGGCTGGGCCGTGACCAGATGCCAGCGATAGTCACCATCGCCGCGCCGAATCCGATACTCCAGCTGAAAAGCGGTGTCCTCCATAACGGCCTCACGGGCTTTCTGCAGGCAAAGGTCAACATCGTCGGGGTGAAGCCCTTGAACCCAGTCTCCGGCGCGTAGGTCAATGGCAGTAGCGGCAGTGCCTCGATAGCGATAGTAGGTCTGGTTAGCGTAGTCAACGGTACCGTCGGGTTCGGCGGTAAAGACTATCTGGGGCAGGGCATCGGCCAGCTGCCGAAAGCGCCGCTGGCTCAACACCAACGCCTGCTCGACCTGCTTTTGAGCGTCAATATTCTGAAACGCCCCCTGAATACGGACAATCTGGCCAGTCGGATTGCGAACCGCTTCGCCCACCGCCCGCACCCAGATCCGGCGACCTTTGGCGGTAATGATTTGTAGTTCTTCGTCAAAGGGAGTGCCTGCTTGCACACAGGCGGTGACAACGGTGTGAATGCGATCGCGCCATTCGGGAGCATAGAAATTAATGCCCTCTTCCATCGGTACAGTTCTAGGGCCGCCGCTAGGGAGGTCGTGGATGGCGCAGACTTCCTCCGACCATTGCGCCTCGCCGGTGCTGAGGTCGACAGACCAGCCGCCAAACTGAGCCACCTGACCGGCAATTTTGAGTAGGGCTGCATTTTTCTGGGCCTGGGCCTCGGTTTCAACCCAACAGGTTATATCTTGAACGGTTCCCGATAGCAGAAGCCCCCGTGGTGACTGCAACAATTCCGCCCGCTCGTGAACGGTCTTCACTTGCCCATTGGGACAGACAATCCGGTGCTGAACGTCCAGGGGGCGTTTCCCCGCCAGAGCGGCCTGCTGTTCTTTCAAGAAGCCGACTCGGTCTTCTGGATGAATGAACTCCAAAAACGCCTCAAAGGTGCCTCTAAACTCAGCTCGGGAAATTCCAAAGATCCTGAAAATATGGTCTGACCAAGTCAGCAATTGGCTATCAACCTGAAGCTGCCAGCTGCCCATATTGCCGATGCGCTGAGCCGTATTTAAGGCCCGTTCTCGTTCCTGTAGCTGTTGGTTCAGCCATTGTAAATAAGCGGCTGTTTCGGTTTGGGCCTGCTT
>JBARVK010000121.1:0-3026 GCA_049646225.1 Nodosilinea sp. | reverse complement strand
GTCTGAATCTTTAAGGGCGCTCGATACGCCCAATCCCTTTGGCGTGAAAATAGAGCTATGTCTATGGCTGGGGCCATTCCGCTGGGTAGATTTGTGGTTTTACCCGGCCCAAGCGAAGGGACGGTGCTATCGTGAAGATATGTATCAAGCCTGATAAGCATGCCTTTTTCTACCGATAGCCAGGCCCGTGTTCTTTACGTGCGGCTGCCCTGTAATCCTATCTTTCCGATTGGGGTGGTCTATCTGGCTGATCATGTGCACAAGCTGTTTCCTCAGCTAGAGCAGCGCATTTTTGATTTAGGGGCAGTCCCTCCCCTCGACTACGGTGCTGCCCTCGATCGCGCCATTGACGATTTTCGGCCCACCCTGCTGGTGTTTTCCTGGCGCGACATTCAGATTTTTGCTCCGGTGGGCGGTCGCGGCGGCAACCCGCTGCAAAATGCTTTTGAGTTTTTCTACGCCCGCAATTTGTTTTTAAAGGCTAGGGGAGCGCTGGGTGGCCTGCGGATGGCTGCGACCTACCTGGCCGAACTCTGGCGCAATCAGGGCTTGATCAAGCGCGGCTTCAGACGAGCCCGGCGCTACCACCAAACTGTGACCACCGTCGTCGGTGGCGGGGCCGTGAGCGTGTTCTATGAGCAGCTCCACAACCGGCTGCCCAAGGGCACCATTATCTCGGTGGGTGAGGGAGAAATGCTGCTAGAGCGGATCCTGCGTGGGGAAGACTTTTTAGATCAGCGCTGCTACATCGCTGGGGAAACCACGCCGCGCGATCGCCTGATTCACGAAGAGCCCGCCCCGCTCGATAAAACCGCCTGCAACTACGACTACATCGAGACGATTTGGCCCGAATTTGACTACTACCTGCAGGATCAGGACTTTTACATCGGCGTGCAGACCAAGCGGGGCTGCCCCCACAACTGCTGCTACTGCATCTACACCGTGGTGGAGGGCAAGCAGGTGCGTATTAACCCTGCCGATGAGGTGGTGGCCGAAATGCAGCAGCTGTATAAGCGGGGCGTCCGCAATTTTTGGTTTACCGATGCCCAGTTCATCCCGGCCCGGCGGTTTATGAAAGATGCCGAAGAACTGCTGGAGAAGATTCTGGATGCCGGTATGACCGACATTCACTGGGCCGCCTACATTCGCGCCGACAACCTGACCCCCAAGCTCTGTCAGCTGATGGCCGACACGGGCATGAACTACTTTGAGATCGGCATCACCAGCGGCTCCCAGGAGCTGGTGCGTAAGATGCGCATGGGCTACAACCTGCGCACGGTGCTGCAAAACTGCAAAGACCTCAAGGCCGCCGGGTTTAACGACCTGGTGTCGGTTAACTACTCCTTTAATGTAATTGACGAGCGGCCCGAAACCATTCGCCAGACCCTCGCCTACCACCGGGCGTTAGAAGAGGTGTTTGGCCGTGACAAAGTGGAGCCCGCCATTTTCTTCATTGGCCTACAGCCCCACACCCATTTAGAGGAGTACGCCTTCGACAAAAATATTCTCAAGCGCGACTACAACCCCCTCGATATTCATCTGCCCTGGGTGTCCAAGAAGCTGCTGTGGAACCCAGAGCCGCTGGGGTCGTTTTTTGGGGAAGTGTGCCTGGAAGCCTGGCAGCGCAACCCTGACGACTTTGGTCGTGAGGTGATGGATATTCTTGAAGAACGTTTGGGTCGCGCACCTTTAGAAGACGCGTTGAGCGCTCCGGTTCAGGCTGACCGCGGCCCCGTGGCTGCGTTATCATCCTGATTATAAAAGCGCTACAGTCAATTGAAACTATAGGGGATTGCAATGCTGGAGGGGTCGATATTAAAACAGCTGGTGGATGGTCGCGCTGAGCCAGACACCACGCCGCTCAACTATGGGGTGTATTACAAAAATACGCTGGTGGCCCTCTGTCATGCCCTAGAAGACTGTATTTTGACCTCTGGCTCTTCCCCACTGGTGATTACGGCTTTTCAGCGGGGCAAGTGGTATTTAGAAGAGGCCGACCGCTACAGCGCGATCGCCGACCAGGCTCAGCAAATCGTGATTATGGCCTCCCCTGAGGCGGGCTTCCACGACCACCCCACCAGCCAGCGCGAAAACGTAGCCCTCGTCGATCTGGCCGACGGCGACCCCGTGGCCGAAGAATGGCACCTGATGATTCTTTCCCCTGACTACACGGCGATGGTGCTGTGCCAGGAGCTGTCGGTGGCCGATTACGGCCCCTCTGGGGTGCCCGAGCACGATTTAGAGCGCAAGTTCTATGGCTTTTGGACCTTTGACTCGGCTCTGGTCAGCCAGACGATTGAGCTGGCGATCGCCCACGTTGGTCGCTACGATTCCAAACTTCAGGCCCAGCTAGCCGATCACTTGACCACCCTCAAGCAGCAAAACCCCGCTCTCAGCGGTGACGAACCGGCAGCGGTTAGCCATACCGTCAGCCAGGTGGTGCATTATCTGCAAAACAGCCGCAACGATCTAAAGGGCAACCTCGCCTTTAGCCTGGTTGAAGATCTGGAGCAAAATCTGGTCTCTAACGAACTGCAGGCCTTTTTGCGGATGGCCCAGCTCGTTGACCTGAGCGACCCGGTGAATCCGCTGGCGGCCAGCGAAGTGGTGTCGCTGTTGGAAATGATGGGGCAGCTGCTCGACCTGCCCGCCTGGCAGTTGCAGCGGCTACGGCTTGCCGGTATGCTGCACCGCATTGCCCCCGCTCCCGATTTGGCTACGCTCTCCAATGATGGGCCTAGCTGCCCGCTGATTCCAGAAGTGCAGGCGCTGCGGCTAATGCCTCGCCTGCGGGCGGTGGCCGCCATCATTGCCCACCAGGGCGAGCGCTGGGATGGCAGCGGCTATCCGGCTGGGCTGGCCGGGGATGCGGTGCCGCTCGAATCGCGCATGCTCAGCCTGGTAGCCGACTTCCAGCGGCGGGTCGCTGAGGCCCGCCACAGCCAAACACCCCGTGAAGACTCTGGCGATAGCAATATGGCTGTGTTGAGCGACGTCCTGACCGCCTGCCAGGCCGAAGCTGGAGA
>JBARVK010000120.1:0-2674 GCA_049646225.1 Nodosilinea sp. | reverse complement strand
GCTCGGGGTACAGCTGCTCGCTCTCGTCGATGGTCATGCCAATGCGATCGGCCCCTAGCAGGTCCAGCTGCACCGGCTGGTCGTCCATATTCGGGCAGGCGGGGTAGCCAAAGCTGTAGCGCGATCCCTGGTAGCGCTGCTGAAGGATTTCGCGCAGGGTACCTGGCTCTGCATCGCCAAAGCCTAGCTCCTGGCGAATGCGGGTGTGGCACCATTCCGCCATCGCTTCGGCAGTCTGCACCGACAGCCCGTAGTAGTAAAGGTAGTCGGTGTACTGGTCGGCCTTAAACAGCGTTTGGGCAAACTCCGTCGCCACCTCGCCCACGGTCACCGCCTGCATGGGGAAGACGTCGAACTCGCCGGGTTTCGCCAGTTCCTTCGGCAAGAAGAAGTCGGCAATGCAGAGCCGCCGCAGGGATTTTTGCCGGGGGAAGGTGAAGGTGGCGATGGGTGATGGGGTGATGGGGTGATGGGGTGATGGGGGTGCAGTCTCCTCTGCTCCCCGGCTCCCCGGCTCCCTGGCCATCACAGCCGGATCGTAGATGTGCAAGCTATTCCCTTCGGCTAGGCAGGGAAAGTAGCCGTAGACGATGTGAGGATGCAGCAGGTTTTCTGCGAGAATTCGCTGCTTCCAGGTGTCCAAAATTGGGTGGACAGTCTCTTTCAGGAAGGCGTCGTAGTCTTCGCGGGACTGCTCCTGGGGTTTGCGGAATTGCCACTGACCGACGAACAGCGCCTGGAGATCGAGGTAGCTGAAGACTTCTTCCAGATCAATATCCGCTGGCTTGAGTACGCGGGTACCCCAGAAGGGTGGCGTGGGGCGGGCGATCGCGGGATCGACCGCATCAGAGCGAGTTGTGTCCTCGGAAGGTGAGGGGATAAGGGGATGAGGGGGTGAGGAAGGAGTTTCAGGCGTGAGCTCAACCGTGAGGGCCTCTTTCTCCCCATCTCCCCCACTCCTCATCTCCTCATCTTTCTTCTCCGCTTCATCCAAAAACCCCTTCACATCATCCCAATTCTCCGCCGCCTTCGCGGGCATCAGTTTATCCATAAAGTGCAGGTCAGAGAAGGCATCTTTGCCGTAGACGACCTTGCCTTTGTAGGTGTTTTGGCAGTCTTCGTTGACAAATTTGGGGGTCAGGGCCGCGCCGCCGAGGATGACGGGAACGGTAATGCCTTCTTCGTTAAAGGTTTCCAGGTTGTCTTTCATAAAGGCGGTAGATTTCACCAGCAGGCCGCTCATGGCGATGCAGTCGGCCCCGTGCTCGCGGTAGGCCTGAATGATGGTTTCCACCGGCTGCTTGATGCCCAGGTTGATCACCTTGTAGCCGTTGTTCGACAGAATGATATCCACCAGGTTTTTGCCGATGTCGTGCACATCGCCCTTGACCGTGGCGATGATGAAGGTGCCCTTGCCGGAGCCGTCGCTGTCGGACTTCTCCATGTAGGGTTCCAGGTAGGCGACGGCCGCTTTCATGGTTTGGGCCGACTGCAGCACAAAGGGCAGCTGCATTTGCCCAGAGCCAAACAGTTCGCCGACCACCTTCATGCCGTCGAGCAAAAAGGTGTTGATAATCTCCAGCGGTGGGTAGGTTTCGAGGGCCTTGGCCAGGGCGTCGTCGAGGCCGATGCGCTCACCGTCGATGATGTGCTGCTTGAGCTGCTCGTCGATGGGCAGGTCTTTAGCGATCGCCTCCTTCTTCTTTAAACTCTTGCCCTCAAACAGGGTGGTGAGCTTGGTCAGCGGGTCATAGGAGACAATGTCACCGTCAAACTCACGGTTGTCGTAGATCAGATCGCGACAGATCTTTTGGTGCTCGGGGTCGATCTTGGCCAAGGGCAAAATCTTGGCGGCGCTGACGATCGCCCCATCCAGCCCCACCTGCATCGCCTCGTGGAGAAACACCGAGTTGAGCGTCACCCGCGCCACTGGGCTGAGGCCAAAGGACACGTTCGACACCCCCAGCATGATGTGGCAGCCGGGCAGATTTTCCCGAATCATCCGAATCGACTCGATGGTCTCGCGCCCGTTCACCCGGTCTTCTTCAATGCCCGTGGAGATGGGCAGAGCCAGGGTGTCAAAGAAAATTTCGTGGGCGGGGAGTCCATACTCCAGAGCGTCGCGGTAGGCCCGCTGGGCGATCTGGAACTTTTTCTCCGCCGTGCGGGCCATGCCGTCTTCGTCGATGGTGCCCACCACGATGCCTGCGCCGTACTTCTTGGCTAGCTCCAGCACCTTAAAGAAGCGCTCGTCGCCGTCTTCGTAGTTGGTGGAGTTGAGGATGCACTTGCCCCCGGCCACCTTCAGCCCCGCCTCCATTTTTTGCCACTCGGTGGAGTCGAGCATTAGCGGCAGGGTGACATTGGTGACCAGGCGCGAGACGAGTTCGTGCATGTCGCGTTCGCCGTCGCGACCCACGTAGTCGACGTTGACATCGAGGACGTGGGCACCTTCTTTAACCTGCGATCGCGCCAGCGCCACCAGCCCGTCCCAATCCTCCGCATTCAGCATCTCGCGACACTTTTTAGAACCGCTGGCGTTGAGGCGTTCGCCCACAATCAAAAACGAGTTGTCTTGGTCGTAGGGCTGGGGGCTGTAGATGGAGGCGGCGGCGGGGGTGTAGTTGAGGAGGGGGCGGGGGTTGGGGAGTGAGGGGGTGATGGAGTGTTGGCG
>JBARVK010000119.1:0-4699 GCA_049646225.1 Nodosilinea sp. | reverse complement strand
CTTGTCAATACCCCATGGTTAGGCAAGGTACAAAACTGGGGTGTCTAAGGGCCAGGGTTGGGGGAAACTTTAGGTCATTATACCTACCAATCTGTAGCTCTAGCTACGATATTTCTTAAACGCCAGGGTGACATTGTGACCACCAAAGCCAAAGGAGTTAGACAGCGCTACCTCGATTGGCATTGGGCGGCTCTGGTTGGGAATGTAGTCGAGGTCACAGGCCGGGTCGGGTTCATCTAAGTTGATGGTGGGTGGGGCAATATCGTTGGCGATCGCCAGGCAGGTTGCTACTCCCTCAATGCCCCCAGAGCCCCCCAGTAGGTGTCCGGTCATCGACTTGGTCGAGCTGACCGGAATTTTGTAGGCTACAGTACCCAATGCCGTTTTGATGGCCTGGGTTTCGGTAGGGTCGTTAGCACCCGTGCTGGTGCCGTGGGCATTGATATAGCTAATCTGCTCGGGCACAAGGCCAGCATCTTTAAGAGCCATTTGAATGCAGCGCGCCGCCCCAGCGCCGCCGGGTACCGGCGACGTCATGTGGTAGGCATCGCAGGTCATGCCGTAGCCGACAATCTCAGCATAGATCGTGGCCCCCCGGCTGAGGGCGTGCTGTAGCTCTTCGAGAATGAGAATGCCGCAGCCTTCGCCAATCACAAAGCCGTCCCGAGACTTATCGAAGGGGCGGCTGGCCGTCGCCGGGTCATCGTTACGGGTGGAGAGGGCGCGGGCTGAGGCAAACCCGGCCACCGACAGAGGTGTCACCGCCGCCTCGGTGCCGCCGCAGATCATGGCCTGGGCATAGCCGTTTTGAATCAGCCGAAAGGCGTCGCCAATGGCGTTTGACCCAGCGGCACAGGCCGTCACCGGGCAGGTGCTGGGTCCCTTAGCGCCGGTATGAATAGCGGTCAGCCCCGCCGCCATGTTGGCGATCATCATCGGAATCATAAAGGGGCTGCAGCGGCTGGGTCCGCGAGTCAGGTAAATTTCCTGCTGGTCTTCGAGCACCTTGAGACCACCAATACCGGAGCCAATGCAGGTGCCAACTTGCTCAGCGTTAAGATCGGTAATGCTCAGCCCGGCGTGGGCTAGGGCTCGCTGCCCCGCAATCACCGCAAACTGAGAAAAGCGATCCATGCGCTTGACTTCTTTTTTGTCCAAAAAATCGCCCGGTTCAAACCCTTTTACCTCTGCCGCAATTTGCGACGCGTGCTGGGACGGATCGAAGTGGGTAATGCGAGCCGTGCCGCTGCGTCCGGCCACTAACCCAGCCCAGTACTCGTCCAGACTGTTGCCAATGGGGGTAATGGCATCCATGCCAGTCACCACAACACGCTTTGAGTCAGAGTTTGCCATAGCCAAATGTGAGGTAAAACCAGGGAATTTTGAAAGTTAGCGGAAAACTATAGAAGGGCTCAAGGTCTGAGGTGTGAGGTTTAAAGCGTGCCTTGCCCTGAACCCTAAGCCCTGAACCCTAAACCCATCGCTTGCCTTAGCTGGCCCGCCCGTAGTGCCTAGGCGGCGGCCTTCTCTTCGATAAAGTTGACGGCATCTTGCACGGTGGCAATGCCTTCTGCAGCTTCGTCAGGAATTTCAACCCCAAATTCTTCTTCTAGAGCCATGACCAGCTCTACAGTATCGAGAGAATCGGCGCCTAGGTCGTTGGCAAAGCTCGCTTCGGGTTTAACGTCAGCCTCTTCAACCCCCAGCTGCTCGCTGACAATCTTTTTGACCTTTTCAAAAGTCTCTGCGCTCATGGTTCTCCAACGCCTCTTTAGTACAGGTTAATCGACAACACAAAACCTTATCATCCTGCGACCCCATCGAGACGATGATCTGACGTCAAGCCCCAGTGTAAGGCCGCTCAATTTTGAGCATTTCTCCATAGTATCGGAAAAAGAACCCTACCAAAACTCCGTTACCTGATAGCCCAGTTCCGCCATCATGACCCGCAGCAGGGGTAGGCTCAGGCCAATGACGTTGCTGTGGCAACCTTCGATTTTTTCGATCAGTAAGGCACCTTTGCCGTCGCTAGAAAAGGCTCCGGCACAGGCCAGCGGTTCTCCAGTGTTGACGTAGGCGACGATGGTGGCGTCGTCAACATCAGCAAAGTAGACGCGGGTGACGGCGCTGCGCAGTAGGGTGCGCCCGCTGGAATCAATCAGGGCGTGGCCGGTGTGAATTTCGCCCACGTTGCCCCGCATTAGCCGCCAGCGGGCGATCGCATCGTCTCGATCGGCTGGTTTGCCGTAGATTTTGCCCTGAAACGCCAGCACCGAGTCGCAACCCAGCACCAGCGCGTTGGGAAACTGGGGTGCCACCAGTTCGGCTTTACAGCGGGCCAGGGTAATCACGTACTGGGGCGGAGCCGTGACCGCAACCTGGTCTTCGTCAAAGTTGCTGGGGTACACAAAGGGGTGAATGCCCGCCCCCACCAGCAGCGCACGACGCCCCTTAGACGCTGAGGCGAGCACAAATTGGGGTCGAGGTGAGGTAACCATAGTCAGATAGGTGTTGAATGGGAGGCTCCTAAGGGGCTCGAAAGTTAATCAAGGCCCAAAGT
The DNA here is from genome assembly GCA_049646225.1 of Nodosilinea sp. GTDB lineage: Bacteria > Cyanobacteriota > Cyanobacteriia > Phormidesmidales > Phormidesmidaceae > Nodosilinea. Next base: position 2,139 of record JBARVK010000119.1, on the reverse strand, counting down.
CATTCCCGCGCAGGCGGGAATCCATTGTCGAGTAGCTGATCTAGCTGGTGCTTTGGGTGAGACGTATCCCTAAGCCACCTTAAAAGAGGCCACCGACTGCTTCATCATGTCTTTGACCTTTTCCCAGCGGTTTTCGTCGGTGGAGGCGTTGAAGGTGTAGAGTTTACCCCGACGCACAATGGCGCTGGCTAAGTTGTGGCGCGGCCCGGCGGGCAAATCGGCCAGGTACTCAAGAATGTAGTAAGTCTTGTTATCGACGGTGCTAATGCGCTGGGCGCTGAGCAGGTCAACGGTACTGTCGTCGCCTGCTAGGGCGCTAAAGCTCTTCGAGAGCTTGTAGCCTACCTCAGTGGGGGTGCCCAGGGCGTCGAGGTCTTTGCCCTCGGGGACTTCGCTAATCACTACGCTGACGTTTTCGGTTTCGTGGATGAAATCATGAAATACGACATCGGCGGCACCAGGCACCTCAACCTCAACCCAGCCAGTGGGGTACATAAACTCGTAGCCCGAGTACTGGTCGGCGTAGGCCTGTAGCCCGCCGCCGCTTACACAGCCTTGCAGGGTAACAGCAAAAACAATCAAAAGCACTGTGGCCAGCCGCTTCAGCATGGGTCGACGTCCTTGGATCACGATCAGCAATAATTGTTAATTGTCTCACACGGCTGCTCAAGCCTGCTTTTGAAAAAACAGCAGATGCTGCTCAGGCAGGGTGTCATTGGTGCCGACCCAGGTCAGCCCCACCGCCGACATTTCGCGACGCACCTGGGCAACGCTCATCTTGTGCAGACGCTTGATCATCACCATGGGGTTTTCGGCCCGGTACTCGGCCAGCACCACCCGCCCGCCCGGTTTGAGGGCCGCCACCACGCCCTGCATCATCTCACGGGGGTAGGCAAACTCGTGGTAGGCATCCACCATCAGGGCTAGATCAATGGAATTGGCAGGTAGATGGGGATCGTCGAGCTGTCCCAATACGGGTTCTACGTTGTCAATGCCCTTAACCTCTAGTTCGCTTTGCAGCAGGGCCAGCATTTCGGGCTGAATATCCACCGCCAGCACCTTGCCCTGGGGCAGAAGCGGAGCGATGCGGCGAGCAAAGTAGCCAGTACCCGCCCCAATGTCGGCCACGACATCGGTGGGGGCAAGGCCAAGGGCTTCGATCGCTAACTGGGGTCGTTCCTGTACCGCTCGACTGGAGCGATCGAGCCATCCCGCTCCTCGGTGGCCCATGGTCTGGGCAATTTCGCGGCCCAGATACACCTTGCCAATGCCATCGGCGCTGGCCGCCACGGTTTGATAGTCGGTACCGGTCGCAAGGGGTGGAGCCCCGCAGGACGTCAGGCTCCACAGACTTACCACCAGGGCCAGACTGATCAAAATGGAAGCAATTCTGGGACGAATTGCTGCGTGAATTGCGGTCCAGGGCGGCTGACTACGGAGCGATGAGGGGTGGGTCATAGGATATTCCTAAGCGTTGACTGGGGCCGTATCGGCGGGCTCAAGCTGAGTGATCAGGGCCAAATTTACCTGGTCTTCAACGGGCTGGCTGAGTTCCGCGCGCACATTGGGGCCAAAAAAAGCTTCGATTTTGGCTTTTTTCTCCACCCAGGTTGAAAAGGGCAGGGTAGACGAGTCAAATTCCAGCACCAGGGCGTAGTTGCCGTCTACTTCTGCTTCATGGAGGCCACTCAGCTCAGGGCATTCTTGCCCCGAGGGGCTCAGCCCTAGCTTTTGCAGGGCGACATCGAGGTGGGCTTCTTGGCCATAGCGGTAGCGGGTGACATCTTGGCGCACCTGGTTTTGGGTTGGCGTGGCCTGCTCTTCGCGCAGTTTCAAAACCTCAGGGGAGGTGGGCTGGGTGTAGGGCGCAGGCTCTAGCTCCGCCGCCCGCAGCGCCAGACCGCCGAGCAGCACCGGAATACCGTAGAAAAACCCGACCAGGTTGAGGGTGGAGTTGTCTTGAAAGTAGGCCACAAAGCCAACGACGGTGAGCACACCCCCCACCGCCAGCAGTACCAGACTCAGGTTAAATTGCCCCAGCTTAATTCGCCCCAGCATACGGTCCTCGGTTTAGATGTTAAAAACGTTTACATTTACTCATCATGCCGTTTTGTGGGTGAGAAAGGTAGGGAGGTGGGG
>JBARVK010000118.1:0-7112 GCA_049646225.1 Nodosilinea sp. | reverse complement strand
CTGTACCGTCTGCTGGGTCAGGCTGAGGGCCTCTGCCGCCGCCACAGCTAGGGCGGGCTTCCCCCCCAGCATGGGTTCAACGCTGTGAATGTAGCCGCCATGGTGCTGCTGTAAGATATGGCCACTGGCCAGGGCCGCTGCCGCCAGTGTCGAGTTTGGCGTCAGGGGCTGCCCATTGCGATTCCAGGCAGAGGCCAAAATAATGGCGGGATGAGCGGCGATCGCCTCGGCAAACCCGGCATCGTCGGGGCTGTGGTCACTAAATAGCAGGTCAAATACAATGACTCGGGGCGGTGCCGCCTGCAACTGTTGCAGCAGGTCCGTATAGTGTTGTCGCCGCCAGGGAAAGGCCCCGAGGCGATCCAGGCTAGCGTCATCAATGGCAATCAGCACGACCTGGTCACTCCAGGGGTACTCTCCGCGCAGGCGAAAACGCAGCTGGTACTCGGCCTGTACCAGGGGCAAAAGCAGGTCTAGCGCACTGGCGCTCCATACGAGAAGGCTAGCAAAGCTGAAAATTAGCAGCGCTTCTAACCCTTGCCAGAACCGTCTAGAGAAGGTAGATCTCATGAGTTTCCTGGCGGCCCAGGGGAGTAGTCACCACAACCTCGACTCGCAATCGTGCCGTCGCTAGGCGGGTAACGCGAAATTCGCCCTGGCGATCAACAGCTTGGGGGGCTCCATCTACAAACACCGTATTGACCGGGTCTACCCGGCCCGTCAGCCTGACGTAGCGGGTGTTGTTCTCAACGATCACCTGCCGCTCATACTCCAGCCCCGGATCGTTCCGCAGGGGAACCGGCTGAGTCGGCGGTTCACCAGGCAAAATCAGGTTTTGAAAACCCGCTGGCACGGGTACCGTTTCGCCAACCGCCGAGGTGGCTACCGCCCCGGTGAGGGTGGCAATACCGGTTTTGCCGTCCTCCTGCACGCTGACGCCAAACTCGGTGCCGCGCACCCCGGTGATGCCGGCCGGCGTCTCAATCTCAAACTGCGACCCCCGGTTAGTAAAGCGACGCAGCCGGGTACGCACCTGCCCTCGCGGCACGCTCAGATGGGTAATTCGGCCCCCATCGGCGGCCGTCTCGAGGGTGCGAATGCGCAGCTCGGTACGCTCAGATACATCTAGAAAGCCGACATCGGTATCGACCTCCAGTACGGCTGACGATCGCCGCCCCGTGCGCAACCCATCTCCCACCGAACTCAGGCGATCGCCTACCGTCGCCGCCGCCGACTGGCTAGGGCGCAATACCATTACCTCTCCCTGAAGCTGACGCAAGGACAGCCCTCGATTGACTCGCACGGGCAACGCATAAGCAGCAAAAGATACTGCCAACACCGTCAAAATACTGACGGCGCTCAGAGCTAACCATCGCGGTGGTCGGTGCTGTCGCGACAGGCGTTGGGTCAGTGGCCGCAGGAGAGAGTTGAACATGTGTCTCTTGTACCACGATCTTTATCACCACAAGCTAACCCACGCAGCAATTCTTGAGCCTTGGCGGGCATTTTGATCGGTGAGGGGTGTGACCACCCAGCCCATAGCAAGATTTGAGGGTGCCCGTGGTTCTGTCACAGGTCCTGGGTTAAACGCCTGACCCAAGCGTATTCGCCCTACTTGCCCGGTTGGGTAGTCATTGTCACACGGGTGGCGTCAATTACGGATGCTCTTTCCCTAGCTCGGATTATTCACGAAACCGGCTATCGGTGACTGTCATGCCCGTGGCCACGGAAATCTAGGGGAGGCGACTTACTCTAGCGTGGATTCCCGCAGAGGCGGGAATGACGAACTTTGCAGTCGGCTCATGAATAATGCAGGCCGGGCCACAGTTTCTGAGGGCTATACCTCTAGAAAAACGTTAGATAGCGCTGCAGTTCCCAGTCAGAAATGTGGCTGTGGTACTCTTCCCATTCCTGGGTTTTGAAGTCGATGTAAGTTTTATACATCAGTGGCCCCATGACGGCCTCGCTGAGGGGGTCGGCAGCAAAGGCCTCAACGGCTTCGCCCAGGGTGCGGGGTAGGGTGTCGATGTCCATCGCCGCCAGCTCAGCCAGACTGTAGGTGTACATGTTTTCGCGGTGCGGTGCACCCGGGTCGAGCCCGTCACGAATGCCCTCGAGGCCAGCGGCCAGTATCATCGCCGCCCCCAGGTAGAGGTTGGTCGAAATATCGGCGGCGCGGCACTCGACCCGGCCACCCCCCATGGGAATGCGCACCATATTTGTGCGGTTGTTGTTGCCGTAGCAGATATACACCGGGGCCCAGGTAAAACCCGACATACTGCCCTGGCGCACCAATCGCTTGTAGCTGTTGACCGTTGGGCAGGTCACCGCCACGATCGCCTTGGCGTGCTTCAGCACCCCGGCAATGAACTGGTAGCCCAGCGGGGAGAGACCGCAGGAGTCACTGGGGTCTTCAAACAGATTTTGGCCGGTTTCAAGATCGGCCAGCGACATGTTGTAGTGGGCACCGCTGCCGGTTTGGTTGGCGTAGGGCTTGGGCATAAAGCTGGCAAAGTAGCCCTGGGCTCTGGCCAGTTCTTTGACCATCAGCCGGAAGAAGGTGAGGCGATCGGCCATGGTGAGGGCGTCGCAGTAGGCAAAGTCGGTTTCAAACTGGCCCTGGGCGTCTTCGTGGTCAAAGGAATACACGTCCCAGCCCAGCCCGTTCATGGCGCTGACAATGGTGTCGAGGATTTTGTAGTTGTCCAGCACCGTGGGAACGGCGTAGGCGGCTTTGGGGAGGGTATCGCGATCGCTGACCGGCCCAAAGCCCGTCTCGGTATGCTTCAAAATAAAAAACTCGGTCTCAATGCCCAGATTAAAGCGATAGCCCATTGCGGCGGCCTGGTCTAGCGATCGCTTGAGAATAGTGCGACAGCAGGCCTCGAAGGGCTTTCCCCCCAGGTATAAATCGCTGGCAAACCAGACTACCTCCGGGTTCCAGGGCAGCACCGTGGCGCTGGCGGGATCGGGCATGGTGCCCACTTCGTCGTCGTTGATGTCTTGGGGAACGCCATCGAGGGCCGCGCCGGTAAAGAGTTCAGACCCTTGCATCATGCGATCGAAGTGACTGATCGGCACGACCTTGCCCTTACACATGCCGTGAATGTCGACAAAACTGGCCAGGGCGTACTTTACCCCCTGCTGGTCTAGGCTGTGCTGCAGCGCCTGCAAATCCGACGAAAGCGGCTTGATAGAGGGATACGCCATGACCTTTTATCCTCAAAACGACAACATTTCTCAGCGCGGCAGTAGCCCCTAGCCTGAGCCGCCGTCAAGCGGGCCCATAGCCCGGGTTACCCCAGTGCTTTGCCCATCCCGATGCGCCCCCGGGGCCAAGGTACTGGCCGAGCAGCGGGCCGCCGACCGCCGCCTAACCCTGCTGCAGCGACACCGACTGGGCCGAGGCCACCACCTGGTCGTACCAGGCATCGGCCAGCTGCTCGGTAAACCGGGCCGACTGGGCCCAGTAGGTCACCAGCTGCTCTCGCAGTTGTTCAAACAGGTGGGGATAGTGGGCTTCAATCCAGTCGGTTTTAAACGCAATCCAGTTCATCACAATTTCTGGCGTCACTTCAGGGTGAAACTGCAGTGCGTAGGTGTGGCTGCCAATTTTAAAGGCCTGGTTTTTACAGACGGAGTTGGTCAGCAGTAGCGTGGCATCCGGGGGCAAATCAAAGGTGTCGAAGTGCCACTGCATCATCGGCATCCCCGGCAAATAGTCCTGAAGCCAGGGTTCTTCAGCGGTCTCTGCCGGAAACAGCGGCGTGAAGCCCAGCTCCGGAACGTCGTTTTGGTAAACGCGGCCGCCAAAGGCCCGGGCAATGAGCTGTGCGCCCAGGCAAATGCCCAGCACTGGCTTGCCCTGGCGATGAAACTGACGAATCAGCTCGGTGACCTGCCCCAGGTGAGGAAAGGTTTCGTCTTCGCAGGCGTTCATCGGGCCACCCAGCACAATTAACCCGTCGTACTGGCCCTGGGGTGGGGTCGATCGCTGGGGCACCAGCCAGGTGTGCAGCCAGGCTCCCTTCACTTCCAGGTACCGACCGAGAATGCCAACGGGGTCGGCCTCGACGTGTTGAACCACCAAAATATCCATAGGGTCTTCAAACCTAGCCTACAGGGGTACGCTCGGGACGCAGAATTATGCAGCTGTGGCGATCGAGCCTGGTTGAAAGAGGCCAGCCGGGGTGCGCCAAACTTGTTATATCAAGTTATCCCAGAATTTTCTGAGATTGGCAAATTATTTTCTGGAGCCGTTTGGCAGAGGGTTGGTGGAGATGTTTTAGTTGGAGCGGGGGAGCCAGGGGGCAGGGGAGCGGGAGAGCCAGAGCGCTTGGCTGGTTTTGTGCCTGAAATGCGCAAACGTGGGGCGATCGCGGTTCATTGCGGTGCCCCCCCCCCCGGATCGATCTGCGGTTGGAATGAGCTAGCGCTGGTGCCGGGGCGAATCGTCGGTTACGGCTGACTCTAGCCGATGCCAGGCGTCTTGAATGGCGTGCTTGGCATCGGCCCAGTCGAGTCGGCCCGCGCGGCGGTGGCGATCGTAGTCTCGGCGCAGGTGGGGTTCCGCCTGGTCGAAGGTTAGCCCCTGGCTGGAGTAGCGGGTATAGCCTTCGTAGCCGGTGCGGTAGGCGGGGCTGTAGTCGTCGTAGCTGTAGTCCGGGGAAGCGTAGGGACGACTGGTGTAGTTATCGCGCCAGTACTTCTCTTCGTAGATGGGGTCGGCGTGGTCTGTGGTCATTCCCTCGTTGGCGAGGCCGCCGGCGACAGCACCCACGGCGGCTCCGATCACAGCTCCCACGGGGCCACCGGCAATGCCGCCAACGGCCGTGCCCACTACGCCTGCTCCGGCAGCGCCTACCCCTGGGCCTGAATCGGTGCCCTGGTCAACAGAGCGATCGGAACGATCAACCGGGCGCCGTGCTGGCGGTGCAGAATGGGCATCAGGACGGCGATTTATGTTTCGGTTGATGTCGCGATCGCTGGGCATAGTCATTTCAAGGTTTCAGCAATACTGCCTAACGTCCGAGCGTCGTTCGCAGGCAGCCTTACCCTCACGGTATTCATTTTCAAGTTCAGGCACGTCGCCTGGGGGGGAGGGTTACGCCTCTTCCCTGGGGCAGAGTTAGGGGCGTGGCGCTGAGGGTTGCACCCTTTCTCAAACCCTGGTTGCCTCCCTGACGCTGGGATCAGGGCTCATCGAAGGGGTTGCCATTTTGGCAAAATGCCCCTGGACGCTCAGATTCAGGTGGCGTATCTACAGCTACAAAAGCGACCTCATTGGCCTGGTTTACTAGGCTCAAACTCTCGGAGTCGTTCCCATGGTCGGTATGTTAACCCAGACCCAGAGCCTGGCAGAAAAAGCCAAGGCCCTCGGGATTAAGTTTTTTCTAGTCTCCTACACCGATTTACTGGGGGGCACCCGGGCTAAGCTCGTGCCTGCCTCACAAATCGCCCCGGTGGAGCAAGACGGCGCGTTTTTCTGCTCCTTTGCGTCGAACCTGGGGCTGGGGCCAGAGGCCGCCGAAATTGCCGCCGTGCCCGATCCCGACTCGCTGATTCAGCTGCCCTGGGAACCAACGGTGGGCTGGGTGGCGAGCGACGTGTACTACGAAGGCAAACCCTTCCCCGCCGCCCCCCGCATGATGCTGAACCGAGCAATCGATCAGGCGGCAAGCCTGGGCTACAGCCTCAAGACCGGGGTTGAGGCCGAGTTTTTTTTGCTGCGCCAAACCGAGACGGGCTACGCGATCGCCGACCCCAAAGACACCGCCGAGCGCCCCTGCTACGACCAGCTCAACCTGATGCGCCAGTTTGACCTGATTTCCACCCTGGTCACCTACATGGAAGATCTGGGCTGGGAGCCCTACCAGTGCGACCACGAAGACGCCAACGGTCAGTTTGAGCTGAACTGGACCTATAGCGATGCCAAGACAACCTGCGATCGCCACGTGTTCTTCAAGTACATGGTCAAAACCCTGGCCGAGCAGCGTGGTTACATCGCCACCTTCATGCCCAAGCCCTTTAGCCACATCACCGGCAACGGCGGCCACGTCCACAACAGCCTATGGCAGGGCTCAACCAACCTCTTTGCCGACGGCGCTGACGCAGGCGGCCTCTCGCCCATCGGCTATAACTTTCTCGGCGGCGTGCTGGCCCACGGCAAAGGCCTGGCCGCCCTCTGCGCCCCCACCGTCAACTCCTACCGCCGCCTGGGAGCCAGCAGCACCACCTCCGGCAGCACCTGGAGCCCCCGCTATATTTCCTACGGCGGCAACAACCGCTCCCACCTGGTGCGCATCCCCGACACGGGCCGCTTTGAGTGCCGCATGATCGACGGCGCGGTGAACCTCTACCTGGCTACCGCAGGCATCCTCGCCGCTGGTCTCGACGGCATTAAAACCCAGGCCGACCCCGGCGATCGCATCGACGAAAACCTCTTCGCCCGGGGCGACGAATTTCCCAACCTGCCAACCCTACCCCACAACCTCTACGAAGCCATGGCCGCCCTCAGGCAAGACCCCCTGCTCATGGACATGATGGGCGAACTCGGAGCCAAAACCTTCCTGGAAATGAAAGCCAAGGAATGGAACGCCTTCAACGCCCAAATCACCGACTGGGAAATGAACCAGTACGTGAATATTTAGTCTTGACCTAGTCCTGGAGTAGCGTTGGTGCAGCCTGGCCAAAGGCTTTACGGTCGTTCACTCTGCTGAGGACTCTGCGGTTGGAATATCGGTAGGTGGCCGAGGTGAGAGGTGGGCAGTGCCCACCCAGCCCTGTCAAAGTGAGGCCAGATTTAGGGGTCGATCCCTCGAATTGGCCGCTGAGCTTGGACTAGAAGTCCAAGGCTCAAAGCCGAAATCCTCCGAAGAGGATTGGGAGCCGCGTTCCCCAGTCTGCTTTAGCAGACTTTGGCTATTAGCCAGGGAGTTCACTCTCTGGCGGTTGTGGCCGGAGTCCTTAGCCTATGGGCATTTTAGGAATAGTTTAGCCACCTTGGCAGGGCTGGCAGTGCCCACCTTACGGCAGCTCAGGCCAATTGCAGAGTAGAACAGATCACTTTGCAGAACAGGGGTTTAAACCGATGATCGACCGATCCTTTCCGT